>CAYLPA010000045.1:0-17591 GCA_964385385.1 uncultured Saprospiraceae bacterium
TCCGGCAATCCCCGAACCTATTACCAAAAAATCTACTTTTTTTCGCATTTTGTTTCTTGTCAGGAGAAATTAATTAAGCTGCAAAACTAATAAAAAGTAATTATTTAAGTACAATCTTATCCCTATAAATATAATCATCTTTTGTGGTAAGCTTGATAAAGTATAATCCACTTTTCATTCCATTTCTATGAATTATAATTTTGTTTGTTATCGGGTTTTCAATAGTTTTGAGCTTTTTACCGGAAATATCAAATACTTCAACAATTTTAATCTTAACATTAGGATTTTCTATTAAAATAAAAGTCTCATCAGTAAAAGGATTTGGGAAAATTTTTATAGAATTTCTAAGTTTATTTTCTTTCAAACCGACTGTAACTGTTATATAATTAACTTTAGTAATCATATCAGAAGCACTAGAATTTGAAGCAGTTAACTTAACAGTATAAATACCAGCAGCAGAGTAAATATGACTTGGGTTTTGAACAATGCTTGTATCTCCATCACCAAAATCCCAAAGCCAGTTATCGGGGGTTCCTGTTGTTTGGTCGGTGAATTGAACAGTTAGCGGAAAATTTCCACTTGTAGGGTTTCCTATAAATTCTGCTGTAATATTTGGAGGCTGAATAAGTCCGTTATCTGCCAGATTGGAAAGTGAAGAATTATAATTTGTATTTGCTTTTGCATAGGGATGACATACATTAGGAGCAATAATTTCCACTTGATAATATAATCCACCTGAAGGAGGCGAAAAATCGGAAAAAGAAATAGAAGTTCCGGGTAAAGAATCAATTAAAGTAAGATTATGTGTGCTGTCTCCTCGCCAGATATAATAAGTAACAACCTGAAATCCATGGTAGGGTGTCCAGTTAAGATTCCAGGAGCCACTCATTCCTACATTAACAGTCAGATGCATTGTTGTATGTGGATTGCTTAAAACTGATTCATTGCTGCATGAATCAACAATAGAAATTTTATAACTTTCAGCTTTAACAGCAGGATTTGAAGCTGTATCAACAAAAAATCCGGCAGAATCAGCAGGGACAAAACCAATGCTATCATAAACTCCTGAAACATTTGATTCGCGATAGATTTTATAGAAGTCAATTGCTCCTGAAACATTTTTTTCAAAAATTACAATATTCTCGCCTAAACTGTCATCAACAGAAACCATACAAATTGAATCAGTTGGAAATGCAACAACCGTAACAACAACCGAGTCGCTTGCAGAAATAACTCCATCAGTAACTGTAACAAAATAATTTGTTGTATTTTGCGGATTTGCATAAGGATTAAAAATTGTTGAATCGCTTAAAGAGTTTCCAGACGACCATGAATAAGTTAGAGTACCAGTCCCGTTATAAAATGTGCTTGCAAATATTTGAACAGAATCACTACAAAATAAAGATGTATCACTCACATTAACAGTAAGATTAACACCACCGGAAATTGTTTTCAATACTATTGTGCCACCACAAGCAAAACCAATTTGGTCATTGATAAATTGGATATTTTTAAAATTTGTAGTACCGAGATTATATTGTTGTACCCAAGAACTACCTCCATTTAAAGTACGAAAGATTTTCCCGGATGAACCTACATAACCTACAGTGTTGTTAACAAAGAAAACCGAGTATAAACTATTTGTACTTAGTCCGCTTGAAGTCTGATATGACCATAAATTGCCACTGTTAATAGTTTTATAAATTACTCCATTATTACCGCAAACATAACCTATTGATGAAGGAAAATGTAAATTATTGAATTGGCCTCCACTCATATTTCCTTTTACAGAATATGAAGTATTTAATGTAATTTTAGATATTACAGCAGTTGTACCCATTTGCCCAATAGAAACTGCTGAAGTATCATCGGTTTGCTGAACTGCACGTAATTCGGTGCTTGGAACAGGGCCTTGTTGAAGCCATGAAGAACCACCATTTAATGTTACTACAAAATATCCACCACTACTGTAGTTGCCTACAACTACTCCACTATCGGGATTATTAAAGAAAACATCTCTTAAATTAATAGGAGTACTTAGTGTTGTAACTATCCAGTTGGTACCTCCATTAGAAGTAATTAATATTTTTCCTGCATCACCAACAACATATCCTTTTTGGCTACTAACAAAAAAAACGCTGTTAAGATTATTAGTTACACCGCTTGTTTGTATAGTCCAATTGTCGCCTCCATTAGTTGTTTTGTAAATTTTTCCACTATTGCAAACAACAAAACCTGTTGAAGCACTAACAAAAAATATATCATTAATACTTGAAGTTGTGTTTGGTGATTTGTCAATCCAGCCATTTTGGGATAATAAATAACTTGCTGTTAATAAAACTATTAAAGTCAAAAGTATTTTTTTCATTTTGTTTGAGTTTGAATTTTTAATTTCTTGATAAAGATAAAAAAAAAATACTATTTTTACATTTAAGTAATAATGCAAAAAATTACAGGAAAATTATGAGAAGTAAATTTAGTATTATTTTAAAGTTTATTATTTTTTTTTTGTTAGCCAACATTTCTGTTCTTCATACAGTTTGGGGACAACATGAAAAAGGCATCTTACCTTTTAGAAATTTTACAACAAAAGAATACAACGGTTTACAGCAGAACTGGGATATAGTTCAAGACCATAGAGGCTTGATGTATTTTGCCAATAATATGGGAATTTTAGAATATGACGGAGTAAATTGGCGAACTATTGAAATTACAACCAATGCTAACAGAACCCGTTCTTTAGATATTGATAAAAAAGGAAGAATTTATGTGGGAGCAAGAGATGAATTCGGTTATCTAAAACCTGACTCTGTTGGAACATTACAATATCGTTCGCTCATTGACAAACTTGATTCTGCTAATCTTGAATTTGGTAATGTATGGAAAACAATTTGTACCGATGAAGGAATATATTTTCAGGCAAAAAAGAAAGTATTTTTATGGGATGGCAAAAAAATAAAAGTATTCCATGCAAAAGATAAGATTCATCGTTCTTTTTTTATTGATGGTATTTTTTATGCAACTATAAAAACTATTGGTCTGACAAGAATTAAAGGCGATTTATTAGTTCCCGTAAAAGGTGGTAAAAAATTTCTATATAATAATACTTCACCTGATATTTTTGATATAATCAGAATTAACAATAAATTTCTTTTATTAACACATTATAAGAAAAATTTATTTCTATATTCCTTTAATAAAGGTAAATCTATTTCAAAATTAGCAGCTTTTCCATCTTATCTCGACAGTTCTTATATTATTAATATTATTCAAAATGGAATTTATATTAATGATAATAAAATTTCGATTGGAACATATGGAAAAGGGCTTTTAATTATTGATAAAAAAGGCAAATTACTACAAACTATAAATAAAAATACAGGCTTGCAGGATGAAATAGTCTTTAAACAATATCTTGACCGTCAAGGTAATTTATGGCTTGCTTTATCGAATGGAATTACAAAAATTAAAATCAATTCTCAATTATCAAGTTTAAAAGAAGAATCAGGACTAGAAAGCACAATTGAATCTGTAGCAAGATTTAATAATAAATTATACATTGCTACCCATTTAGGAATTTATCAAAGTTGTAGTTATAGTAATAATAGTGATATAGACAAAAGTATTGACCTTTCAAAATATGAATTTTCACGTTTTAAAAATATTGACACAAAAGAACTCACAAAAGAATGCTGGCATCTTTGCCCTTTTTATTATAAAGATGATTCTTTGTTATTAGTATCTTCTAATAGAGCCTATCAATTAGATGCACAACATAAAGTTGATACAATTATGAAAGAGGGTGCACCCTGGGTTATCTATCAATCGGCATTTGACCCTGCAAGAATATATATAGGAATGGAACCGGGTTTAGCAACTTTATACAGAGAAAACGGAGAATGGACTAATGAAATAATAATAAAAGAAATAAATGAAATTGTTTTTAATATCTCTGAAGATTCCGATGGTAATTTGTGGTTAGGTACATTGAATGGAACTATTAGAATTGACAAACCTGTTTTTAATGATAGTGAAATAGTTAATCCTGTTATTAAACATTATTACGAAGAAAAAGACATTCCTAACGGACCTGTTGTAATTGCAAAATTTCAAGATAAATTACTGTTTGGAACTAGTAAAGGTCTGTTTGAATATGATAAATCTTCTGATAAATTTATTAAAGACAATTCCTTTGGTTTAGAATTTAACAATACAATAAAACATATTCATAGATTGGAGGTTGACAAAAAAGGAAATGTGTGGATGATAACAATTTTTGAAGGAGGTAAAATTATAGGAATTGAATATATAAAGCCTTCTTCGGACAGCACAAAAATAATTCATAAAACAGTTTATTTAACAGATTCTAAGGATATAGTTTTTGCAATCCACCACGATAAAAACGGCTTAAGCTGGATAGGCGGAACTAATGGTTTGTATTGTTATGACAATTCTTCAGATGCAAAATTCGAGCAAGAATTTTCGATTTTTATCAGAACGGTTATTGCAGATACAAATATTATTTTCGGAGGCACAAATTTCGACGAAGAAGATTATGTTGTTTTTTCTCAACCCGATTTTCTTATACCAACACTTAAATATGCAAATAATTCCTTAATTTTTAAATATGCTGCCCTAAATAGCTCCAGCGAATCAGCATTAAAGTACAGCTATTTTCTTGAAGGTTCTAAAGAAAAATCATGGAGCGATTGGACATTAAAAACCGAAAAGGAATATACTTTCTTACGTGAAGGAACTTATCGTTTCAGAGTTAGAGCAAAAGATATTTACGGAAACATAAGCAAAGAAGCAGTTTATGAATTTACAATTCTTCCTCCGTGGTACAGAACTATCCTTGCCTACATTCTATATATTATATTTTTTATTGCATTTGTTTATGGAGCTATTCAGATTTCTACAAGAGGATTGCAAAAGATTATTCGTGAACGCACTGCCGAAATTCGTGAGCAAAAAGACCTTATAGAAGAAAAGAATAAAGATATAATGGACAGCATAAAATATGCAAGACGAATTCAACAAACAATTCTTCCTTCAGATAAAAATATTAATAAATATTTACCGGATAACTTTGTCCTTTATAAACCACGTGACATTGTGAGTGGCGATTTCTATTGGATGATGCACAGGGAAAACATTACAATTATTGCAGCTGCAGATTGTACAGGTCATGGAGTTCCGGGTGCTTTTATGAGTATTATGGGTGTTACTTTCTTAAATGAAGTCGCAGCAAAGAAAGATGTAAATACCTCTGCTGAAGTATTAAACCAGCTTCGTGCGAATATAATTGGTTCCCTTGGCCAACATGGTGAAGAAGGTGCAACAAAAGATGGTATGGATATAGCCTTGCTTGCATTCCATATGGATGAAATGAAAGTTCAATATTCCGGTGCTTACAATCCTTTATATCTTATTAGAGATGGTGAGCTATTAGAAACAAAACCTAATCGTATGCCTGTTGGTTTGCATCAACGAGACAAGGAACCATTTACAAACCACATTATTGATATTAAAAAAGGTGATGTAATGTATATCTTCTCCGATGGTTATATTGACCAATTTGGCGGACCAAAAGGCAAGAAGTTTATGAGCAAGAAATTTAAAGAACTCTTAATGGAAATCCATAAGAAACCTATGGAAGAACAAAAGGAAATTCTTACTAAACGAAACTTAGAATGGCGAGGCGAAATTGAGCAGGTTGATGACATTATCGTGATTGGAATTAGGGTTTAAAGTGCCTAAAGTTTGGAGTACTTGGAGTTTGGAGTACTTAGAGTTTGGAGTACTTAGAGTTTGGAGTGCCTAGAGTTTGGAGTGCTTAAAGTTTTTTTTCAGAAAGGAAAAACAAAAGTTAATTTCGCTGCAAAATTATCGGATATTTTTTCAAAACCATAAGGACCGTATCTATAATAAAGTCCTAAACCAAGAGTGTATAATTTCATATTTAAAAGATTATTAATTAACAACCCCGATTCATAATAACCTTTTTCCATAGTTTTGAAATCAACATTATGATGGCTTGATTTGTTCTGCAGTGTGCCAAAACCAATGTTCGTTGTAATAACAAATTCCGGTTCGATTTTTTTTGTTCGCACTAACAATTTCCCGAAACTATGCTTGAAATATAAAGAAACAAATTTGCTCGATAAAAACTCATTCATTCGCATGGTTGCAAAACTGTTTGGTGCATCATAAATAAAATTCCTATAACTTGCCTGCCCAACATAAAGATTTGAATATGGAATGTCTCCGTCAACATAGCCGGCATGTAGCTGAAAAGTTGGTTTTCCAAAATATTTTATATAGAAAGATTTCTTTAACTTGAAATCAATTTTTTGATATGCAAACTGACCATTTAATAAATTGTTTATTCCCTTTGAATATTCTACCCAAATAATAGGATAATTTGTTCCAAGTGATACTTTTAGGAGTGGGCTTTTAATAAACTTTTCTTTATAAGCGTAGCGAAGACCAAAAGCAATTTCAGTAAAATTAAAGTCTTTTAATAATACATTTACATTGCCTTGTTTGATTCCGTATTGATAATCATTAGTAACTGATTTGTAAGTTTGAGCTAAGGAGCAATTAATTTTCAGATATCTGAAAGTTCTGAAACTAATTGAAATTTTGTTTTCTTCAACTACATTCATTTTGCGAATAAGATAATCCCTAAGTTTATTATCACTAAAAATTCCCTTAGTATCAAATTGATTGAATCCACCGCTTTCTTCCACATCGTTTTTATAGGAATATTTTAATTCCAATTCAGAATTACGATGTAGCAAAAAATTAATATCACCACCATATTTAGAAGCTTTATCAGTTAAAGAATAAGCATAATATCCTCCAACCGTAAAAAATTTCGATATTTTCTCGTTGGTATGAATTCCTGCACCAAATCGAAAACCTTCATATTCGGTATAGCTCATAAATTTATCTAAATCAAAATTTATAGGACCCCAAGGAATTTTCCCGGAAAGAAGAATTTGAATGGCTTTAGCTTTCTCGTCAAGTTTATTTTTTCTGCCTATGCTATCAATAACATGATAGGTTTTTATATCTTTATCAGTGAGACTGTCGATGCGAAAAATGCTCCAAAATTGTTCATCTTGTTTATTTGCATCTTTTTCAAATTGAACAATGGTATTGTCAAATTCTTTGTTTTTAAATTCAGGGTCTAATTTAATATCTTTGATATACATTCTACCTATGCCCATTAAATCCAAATCGTTAAGTTTAATAGTATGAAAAATTATGTCAGTATTTAATTGTCTGGGAAACCATTGTGCTCCTTTAACAAATTCATATTGTTGTTGAATTTTTATTTCAATAGATTTGTCCTCTTCTGCCGGTTGTGCAATAACATTTTGAATTGCATATTTATTAGTGTTTATGTACAAAACACCTTTAATACCATCAAAATTTTTGTTCTTTAAGGGGCGAAAAGAAATTATAAAAACCGTATCATTATTTGAATATAAAGTATCTTCAATAAGAAAGAAATATTTTTTAGTACTTCCTTTTGAAATTGGATTTATATAATATTTATCACTAATGTTAATAGTTGGATTATAAAATGAAAAAGATTGCATTTGAGTGGCAAGCAAAACAAAAAACGGGTCTTTTAAACCTGAAATTCGGGAAGCAATAACTTTCTCATTATTTTTATCGGGATATTTGAATTTTCTTTTAGTAACGCTTTCCATCAGGAATATATATTGTTCGTCAAGAAATTTTTTAAGCCTGATATCCGATGAATCAAGTTTTGCAGTATCCATTTTATTGATTTCTTCAACATCGCTGGTAAAAATCATTTTGTTATAGGAGGTATAAGCAAAGCTTTTCATTTTTTCAGGATTATTCAAATCCTTGTTTTCAACCGCTTTATTTATTATTCGGTGAGCAGGATTTATGCCCGGAATTATAACTACTTCCGACAATTCAATTTCTGTTTTCTGAAGTTTAATGATTATTTTTTTTGTGTTGGAGCTAACGAAATAAGTTTTCGGTTTGTAGCCAACATAGCTGCATTTCAGAAAATTTATTTTTTCTTTTGAGTTTACCGAGAACTTTCCATCAATATCCGTAGTAGTTCCAAATCTCGAATTATTAAGAATAATATTAACAAAAGCAAGTGGTTTTTTATCAGTAGAATCAACAACAACTCCTGAAATCGAAAAATCCTGAGAGAAAGATTTTAACGATAGAATTATAAAAATAATAATAAAGAAATATATTTTCGAATTTTGAATTTTTGTCATTTTAAATTTTGTCATTCTGTTGTCATTCAATTGTCATTCCTAATTTTAGTCATTCCTAATTCCAATTATTCTTTTCTTTTCGAATCAACAACAATAGTTACCGGCCCCGAATTAATAAGCGACACATCCATCATTGCTCCGAACTCTCCTGATTGCACAGATTTTCCAAGTTCTTCTTCGAGTTTTTTAATAAACTTTTCATACATAGGAATAGCAAAATCCGGTTTTGATGCCTTGATATAAGATGGACGATTCCCTTTTTTTGTACTTGCGTGCAAAGTAAATTGACTGACAACAAGAACTTCTCCATCAACATCTTTAACAGATAGATTCATAATATCATTTTCATCAGGATAAATCCTGAGGCGAGCAATTTTCTCTGTTAACCAATCTATGTCTTCACTTGTATCGGCATCTTCAACACCAAGAAATACCAGCAATCCACTGCTAATCTCTGCTTTGGTTTGCTCAACAATTTTAACTGAAGCCTTGCTTACTCTTTGAATTACTACACGCATTTTTTTATTACAAATTTATATATATTATTTGTAATTATTCAAATGCGGAAAATATTAACAAAAACAATTTAAAAAAATAAATTAAAAATTAATATAAAATTTGTCATCAATTAAATAATTATTATATTTGCTGTATTATTATATTTCAAATACTCTAAAAATACATATTTATCAGTAATCTCCTTTTTCATAATATAATGTAAATAAAAGGAATACGGTTATACTAATATAATGAGAAAGTTAAAAAAAATGATACTACTTCCATCCAGGAACCCTGACAATTTATTTTAATTTTTCTTGACAGATGGATAAATGAAATAATGTGGAGACCAGCGACCACAAGAAAAAACGGGGCGAAACCGAAAAGCCTTACGAGTAGGAAAATTAAAATTTATTTAAAATGAATAAAAAACATTTAAACACACTTTTGATTGTATTTGTAATCAGTTTGTTTGCAAATAATCTTTATGCTCAAGGTTCATATGTAAATTTTAATGCTGGATATGGATTTAATACAAGTTCTCAAAATTTAAATGATTATTTCAAATTTAAAAATACCACAAAAATTACTACTTCAACTACCTACAAACAAGTAAATTTATCATTAGGAAAAGGATTGAATGTTGCTGCTGCTTATGGATATATGTTCAATGATAACGTTGGAACCGAATTAGGAGTTTCTTACTTATTAGGAGGCAAGTCGCATGCAAAAAATCAGAATATCAGTGGAACAACAGATTATACTTTATCAGCAAAGATGTTAAGAATTAATCCTTCGATTGTTATTGCTTCTGATTTCAAAGATATAAATGCATATGCAAAAATGGGATTATTAATTGGATTAGGTTCTGTAATTTATGAAACAAATACTAATAACAATGGAGATATTACGGTTGTAAAATTGAAATTGAATGGGGGATTAGCATTTGGATTAAATGCAGGAATAGGTGCTTTAATTAACCTGAATAAAAATATGTCATTATTCGGTGAAATTAATATGGTAAATATGTCTTATGCACCCACCAAAGGGGAGGTAACAAAATCAACATTAAATAGTTTTGACCAATTGCCATCAATGTCTAAAAAAGATAAAGAAATAGAATTCGTGGACAGTTATACTAATAATCCAAATAATCCATCAACATTTTCGGCCCCAACTAAAAAATTAAAACAAAAGCTACCATTTGGCAGTGTTGGAATTAATATTGGATTGAGGATTCTTTTATAAAATATTAAAACAAGCCCTTAATCGAAATACTGTGTTAAAATCCAAATATTCAACATTAATTTTCTCATCAGTAAAATAAATTGGTAGATTTTTATGCTGTAGTTTAATTTGTATAGTGGGAATTTAATCTCCTTAAAAACAAAAATTATTTTTTTTAAAAATTTAAATATTTTTTAGATAGGATTTTAGTCAGACTGATATAATAAGAAATGTATTATGAAATTTATAATAAAAAATAATAAAAGCATAATTTTAATTTTTCTAGGACTACTTCTTATTATTAATAAATATATGGTTCTCAATGAATTTGGATTCAAATATACAGGTAGTGATGATTTAATATTTTGGCAATCAGCTTCTGACTATATGAAAGGCATATTCCATGAACCTTATTTTTACGGACAGAACTATAACTTCCTTTTAGAATCAATTTTTGCGATTCCTTTTTTAATTCTTGGATTACCTCATTATATGGCACTACCTATCAGTTCTGTATTAATCAGTCTATTTCCATTTTTTTTATTTTCAATTATTTTGTTCAGAAAAGATTATGTTATTAATTCATATTTGTTCCTATTAATCCCTTTAACATTACCTATTGAATACGATATCCTTACGTCAGTTTCACGCGGGTTTTTTAATGGTCTTTTCTTTTGTTCGTTTCTGGTATTTAGTTTGCTAAAACCTACCGAAAGGAAGTCCTTTGCTATTTTAGGCTTATCTGTATCATTTGCTTATATAACTAATCCGAATTCTCTACTATTTTCACTTCCGATATGTCTCTATCTTCTATTTAATAATTTTAAAAGTCCTTCATTTTTTTTAATCGCAATTGTAAGTTCAATTCCTGCTTTAATTATCCAATATTTTGCAAAAGAATTCTATATCAATAATCCTATTTATCTAGTACACAGCATGTGGGAACTTAATTATAGCTTCTATAGTTTCTTAGAAGGATTTACTCATTTAGACAAGTACTTTCGCTACCTAACTCCTATATTATGGAAAGGCAATTGGATAGTTATTATCCTAATAATATTTTTGGGATTTATTAGCTTAAAAAATAATTGGAAAAAAGGTTTAAGTATCCTGCTTTCCACTCTATTTATTTTTTCTCTGATGGGCATAAATAAGATAAATGATGATATAGGGACTATCTTTTTATCTTCAAATAGAATGTTTTTAGCAATCCCTTTATTCTTAGGTCTAAGTATATTTTGGACAAAAGAAGTATTTACAAATGTCGAAAAATGGAAATTAATTATTCTTTGTCTTGGGATATCCATATTTTTAATCAAAATTAGTTGTTATCATCCAATTATAAGTCAACATACTAAAAAAACAAACTTTGGACCAATCGCAATAAAAAAAATTGAAGATTTAAAGACGCAATGTTCTGAAATCAAAAATATCACTGCTAAATACAAAATAGATTTAATAGTTTTTATTCCTAACGGAAACCTTAATGTACCAGAGATGCAATTTTACAATTATGGTTGTCCTATTATAGAAGAAAACATTTCATCTTCAGTGATGAACGTTTATGAAAGAAGAACATGGGTATTTGAAGAAGAAAAATATAAAGCAAGGAAAACTGTACTTATCTTTAATCATTACGTAGAAAATATTGAAGATATTAAAAAAACACTTGATTGCGAAATTATAAATAATGAACCTTATATGATTCTTATAAGAAATAATAATAGAAACATAAAAGAACTCTCAGAAATATTAAATTTTCCCTATAAACGACATACATATTTATTAGTAAAATAATCTTTCTATCATCTCTCGGATTAGTCTGAAGTCTTAGTTGTTGCGAGTTTCTGCTTACACAAACAAAGAAAATTTTTAATTCCCATTAATCCCCTCACCTCAACTCCCATTCATTTATATCCATATCACTATCAGTAAGAATATTTATATAATTCTTATACCTTGTTTCACTTATGATTCCTTCTTCAACGGCTCTTATAACAGCACAATTAGGTTCATGCTCATGAGTGCAATTATGAAATTGACATTCAGAACTTATTCTAAATATCTCAGGAAAATAATGAAATAATTCTTCTTTATAAAAATCAATCAATCCAAATTCTTTGATTCCTGGTGTGTCAATTATATATCCGCCGAAAGAAAGCTCATGCATTTCTGCAAAAGTAGTAGTATGTTTTCCTTTATTATGAACTTTGGAAATTTCTCCAATTTGTATTGATAATCCGGGTTCAATTTTATTAATCAATTCTGATTTTCCAACTCCGGAATGCCCTGCAAATAAGTTTATTTTGTCTTTCATTTTTTCTTTCAAAATATCAATATTTATTTCTTTCAAAGCAGAGACTTCATAGCATTTATATCCGATTTTAGTATAAATTTCTATCAACTCATTTCGGCGATTTTTCAATTCCTTGTCGTTAATATCAATCTTATTAAAAACAATATGAGTTGGAATACTGTATGCTTCGGCGGTTACAAGAAATCGGTCAATAAAACCTGTAGAAGTTCGTGGCTCGGCTAATGTTACAATTAAAAATGCGTTGTCAATATTAGCTGCAACAATATGAGTAAGCTTTGAAAGATTTGTGGCTTTACGAATAATATAGTTTTTTCTTTTCTGGATTTTATTTATTAATCCGGTGGTTTTATCATCCAAATACTTAAAACCAACCCTGTCGCCAGCAACAACAGGATTTGTTGCTTTAAGTCCTTCAATTTTGAATTTCCCTTTTAGCTTGCATTGAATTATTGCTCCGTCATCTTGTTTGACGGTGTAGAAGCTACCTGTTGATTTTATTACAATTCCTTCCAAATGATTCTTTTATTTATTGATTAGAGCCTACAAAAAAACTAAGTGTTTGATAAAAAATGTCAAGAACAAGGCTTGCGAAATCTTGAAAATCTGGTTTTTACTAAAGTAAATGACCGGTTTTTAAGATGAGCATAACGCAGATATTGGCATTTTTTTATCAAAGACTACTTAAAATTATAATGTTTACAAATATCATTCTTAACATCCCAAACACATTTCAAACCAGCTTTGAAAGTAACAAAATCACCTGCCTGAATTGTGAAATTTCCATCATCGGTTTCAACAACAACTTCGCCATCAAGAATCAGGCATTCTTCGTCGCTGCTATATTGCCAATCAAAGCGTGAGATTTCTTTCTCCCAAATGGGCCAATTATAAATATCTCTTTTTTTAATTTCGCTTTCGCTTAATTTTTTGATTATTACTTTAGCCATGACTTAATATTTTTATTAAAATTTTGTGTAAATTTACAAACAATAAAAACAAAAAACCTACTGAAGACAATACATCTTCCCCGGAAGTCCCTTAATAATTCCCGAAAATTCGAGACTCAAGAGTGCTGCTGCCACTTTCGACATAGTGAGATTTGCATTAAGGCAAAGATAATCAATATCCGAATCACCATTTTCTTTTAATAATTTCACAAGAATTTCTTCATTGGGTTTTAGTTTCACAAACAATTCGCGCTGAGCCGGTGCATTTTTTTCTTTATTTTTCTCCCAGCCCATAATATAAATAACATCTTCTGCAGATTGAAAAAGTGCTGCTTTATTAATTTTTATAAGGTGGTTGCATCCAACGGAATATTTATCATCATTTTTTCCGGGAACGGCAAAAACATCTCGGCTATAAGAATTAGCAATATTTGCAGTTATCAATGAGCCACCTTTTATTCCAGACTCTATAACAATTACAGCATCAGCAAGACCTGCAATTATTCGATTTCTACGTGGAAAAAATGCAGGGTCCATTTTTGTTTTACTAATAAATTCAGTTATTAACCCTCCATTTTCTACCATTTTCTCAGCCAAAGATTTATTCAGGGAAGGATAAATAATATCCAAACCATGAGCAAGGACTCCAATAGTTTTTAAATTGTTTTTCAAAGCTGCTTTATGCGAGCAAGCATCAATTCCATAAGCCAATCCACTAACGATTAGAACATTTTGAGAAGTTAAATCTTTAATTAATTTATTGCAGGTTTTTATCCCGTATTCTGTTGGCTTTCTTGTCCCGACAACACTAATAATTTTTGTAGCATTCAAATCAGCATTTCCTTTAAAATAAAGCATCATTGGGCTGTCGATGCAATGTTTCAGGCGTTCGGGATATTGTTTGTCTAAATAAAAAAGCGGAGTAATATTATATTTTTCGATAAAAGCGATTTCTTGTTCTGCCCTTTTCAAAACATCTTGTTTGAGAATTGAATTGACAAGATGCTCACCAATGCCGGGGATTTTTAAAAGATTTTGTTTCTTTTCTTTGAAAACAGCTTCAACACCTCCACAATAAGCAATAAGCTTTTTCCCTGTAATATCTCCAACGTCGGGAATCAATGTTATACCTATTTTATATTGCATCAATTTTTTATTATTTATTTCCCAATAAAATTATTACTACTACAAATTTAGTGAAAACAATATATTTAGAAAACAAATAACAAATAATTTTTACTTTCATTAAAATAGTAGCAGAACCCAAAAATTATTAATATTTTTGTTCATTAAAATATTTTATATGAAAATTCTTGTAATTGAAAATATTAAAATATCACTAAATTCGATAAGAAGCCAGTTATTACGAACCATTCTTACAATTCTGATTATTGCTTTCGGGATAATGGCTCTTGTGGGAATTTTAACTGCTATTGATTCGATTAAATATACTATTGAAAGTAATTTCACAGCAATGGGAGCTAATACATTTTCGATAGTAAACCGTAAAATGCAATTTGGAGGTAACAGGGCGGAACGCTTTAAAAACATTTCTTATGCAGAGGCAAAGAAATTTAAAGAACTATACACTTTCCCTGCATATACTTCGGTGTTTTCATGGGCAACGGGTATTGGAACAGTAAAATACAAATCCGAAAAAACCAATCCAAATATAGGAGTCTTAGGAGTTGATGAGAACTATCTTCAAACAGCCGGATACGAAATTGCATCAGGAAGGAATTTCTCGCACAACGAGCTATTTTATGGTTCATCGGCAGTTATTATCGGCAGTAGTTTAAAAAGCAAACTCTTCAATAAAGAAAATCCTATAGGAAAAACAATTTCTATAGGTCCCGGCAAATATTATGTAATAGGAGTTTTAGAAGAAAAAGGTTCTAGCATGGGCTTTGGAGGAGACAAAAATTGTTTTATTCCTTTAACAAATGTCAGACAATATTTCCCATCACCCAACAGGTCTTTCGTAATAAGTGTTATGGTTAAAAATACCGAACTTATTGATGCTGCCATGGGAGAAGCTATTGGTTTGTTTAGGGTTATCAGAAAAGTTAAAATTGGCGATGATATAAATTTTGATGTAAGAAAAAGTGACAACCTTGCTAAAATGCTTGTCGAAAACATAAGATTTATCACGCTTGCTGCAACAATTATTGGATTTATAACTCTTCTCGGTGCTGCTATAGGTTTAATGAATATAATGCTTGTCTCAGTAACAGAACGAACAAGAGAAATTGGAATAAGAAAAACAAACGGAGCTACAAGCAAAATGATTAGAAATCAATTTCTCGTTGAAGCTATTGTGATTTGTCAGTTAGGTGGAATTTTAGGAATTATTCTTGGAATTTTAATAGGAAATCTTGTTTCTTTAATAACAGGTGGAATTTTTATTGTACCTTGGGTTTGGATAATTTTTGGAATATTTTTATGTGCTTTTGTTGGTCTGATATCCGGTATTTATCCTGCGGTTAAAGCTGCAAAATTAGACCCTATTGAATCGTTGAGACACGAGTAAACAAGCATTCAATACTATAATTTTAACACATACGAGCAGGAAAGTAAATGATGGAAATTGATGGAAATTCATGGAAATTCATAAAAAAAATATTAGCAAATTAGCGGCTAAAAAACATAAACTGATGAAAAAATTTATTATAGTTTTAATTTTATTACTAAATACTTTGTTTTTGTTTTCCCAAAAATCAGGACCTAAAAGAGTTGAAATTAAAACAAAAGCAAGTATAAATAATTATAAGATTTTTCCTATTGGCAACAAAGGATTGATATTAATTAACCAAAGTAATCAAAAAGAAAACAATCAAAGAATTATTTTTTTTTCAAGATATGATAAAAATTTAAAGTCAATTTGGACAAAAAAAATTCTAATCGAAAGATATTTCCTTTATGAAGAATATTTTCATTCTGATGATAAATTATATGTTTTTTTTAAAGCTGTAGTCGGCGGAAAAGTTCTTATTCATGTTGTTTGCATTGATATAATCAGTGATAATATAAGTAATCTGAAATATTCAATTCCTTTCAAAGGGAAAATAGATTATTATAAAATCATAAACAATTCTGTTTATTTGGCAGGAGAAATATCTCCAACTTTTATTGATAACTTTAGTCAGGTTTGTTTTAGTCTTACTCTGGTTCCTTTGTTTACCGGATTAAAAACTTATAAAATAAAACCATTTATTATCGTTCATGATTTAATTAATAATACAAACAAAAAAGTTTTACCGCAATTTAAAGGTGATGCTAATATTATTGATGTTTCAGCGAATAAAAATTCAGGGGCAATAAATGTTGTCTTTGAAAATTATGTAAAACCTAAGAAAAAAATTATATCCGTAAACGAGTATAATAATGAAGCAGAACTTCTAAGTTCTATAAATATTAATACTCTACCTGATAAAAATTTACTTACCGGAAAAATAATAAAAACTGATAAAAACGAAAAGATTTTTATAGGAACATATAGCAATTCTACATCGAAAAGAAAGAAATCAAGCAATATTGCTGAAGGATTATATTTCAGTAAAATTGCTAATAATAAACAGGAATTCAATAAGTATTACAATTTCAATAAATTTAAAAATTTCTATGCAACAATAAGTGCTCAGCTTAAAAAAAGAATAATCAAAAAAAATCAAAAAGGCAAAACAGTTAATGTTGGTTATAATCTTTTGGTACATGATGAAATATTTCAAAAAAATGGGCAATACATCGTTATTGCCGAAGCATATTATCCCGAATATCATACTGAATGGCGTTACGATAGTTATGGAAGAGCCTATACAGTAGAAGTTTTCGATGGCTGGAGATATACTCATGCTATCATCGCCGCTTTTGATAAAGATGGTAAGCTAATCTGGGATAACACTCTTGAAATTATGGACATAATAAGCTATAAATTAAAAGAAAGAGTTAAAATCCTTAAAGACGAAGAAAGCATTGTTATGATTTATAGTGCCGGTGGCTATTTACATTCAAAAATTATTGAAGGAACGGAAGTTATTGAAAAAAAAGAATCAATAAAGATTCCAACAAAATTCAAAAATGATGCTGTAAGAACAAATTACAACAGCGATATTGCTCATTGGTATGATAATTATTTTATCACATGGGGCTACCAAAAAATTAGAAATGCAAGTTTGAAAAAGAGAGAAGTCTTTTATTTTAACAAAATTGCTTTTCAATAAAATTCTGGCTCATTAGTTAAAACTTTTACTAAGATTTTTTTGATTTTCTCAATCTTTTTTGAACAGCTTCGCTTTCAAGTTCTCTGATAGCATCTGCAGCAAT
>CAYLPA010000046.1:0-2864 GCA_964385385.1 uncultured Saprospiraceae bacterium
TTAAATCATTTTTCACTTATTGCATTATGAAAAGTGAAAAGTGATATATTTGCAAAAAATTTTTAATGAATAGAAATAATAATTATTTTTATTCAAAATTTATTAATTTAATATATAAAATAGGAGAAAAAATGAATATCAAAAAAAGGGTTTATACTTTTGGAAATAAAAAAGCTGAAGGTAGAACCGACATGAAAAACCTTCTCGGTGGTAAGGGTGCTAATCTTGCTGAAATGAATTTAGTGGGTATTCCTGTGCCTCCAGGCTTTACAATTACAACAGAAGTTTGTACAGAATATAATCAAAAAGGAAAAAAAGAAGTTATAAAACTTTTAAAAGATGAAGTTAATATAGGAATAGAATATATAGAAAATGTTATTGGAACTAAATTTGGCGACAAAGAAAACCCCTGTCTTGTTTCTGTTCGTTCGGGAGCAAGAGTTTCTATGCCCGGAATGATGGATACGGTTTTAAATCTTGGATTAAACGATGAGGTTGTTGAAGGAATTGCTAAAAAAACTAATAATGAAAGATTAGCATGGGATTCCTACCGTAGATTTGTTCAAATGTATGGAGACGTTGTGCTTGGAATGAAACCTGCATCAAAAGAAGATATTGACCCTTTTGAAGAAATTATGGAAAGTGTCAAAGAAAAAAAAGGGATAAAAGAAGATACAGAATTTTCTGTTGACGATTTAAAGGATTTAGTAATTAAATTTAAAAAAGCTGTTAAAGATGTAACAGGTCATGATTTTCCTGTTGACCCATGGGAGCAACTTTGGGGAGCAATTATAGCTGTTTTTGATAGCTGGGAAACAGAGAGAGCTATTTATTATAGAAAAATTAATGGAATCCCCGGTGATTGGGGAACTGCTGTAAATGTTCAGGCAATGGTATTTGGAAATATGGGTGAAGATTCTGCTACTGGTGTTGCTTTTACCAGAGATGCCGGAACAGGTGAAGAACTTTTCAATGGTGAATATTTAATTAATGCTCAGGGAGAAGATGTTGTTGCAGGAACACGAACTCCTCAACAAATTACTAAAGAGGGGTCTATCAGATGGGCAAAATTGGCAATTGTTTCGGAAAGTGAAAGAAGTGAAAAATATCCTTCTCTTGAAGAAACTATGCCTGAAGTTTATAAAGAACTTTTTGAAACTCAGAAAAAACTGGAATTGCATTACAAAGATATGCAAGACCTTGAGTTTACTATCCAAAACAAAAAATTGTGGCTTCTACAAACCAGAAATGGTAAACGAACTGGTGCCGCTATGGTTAAAATTGCAATGGATATGTTAGACGAGAATTTAATAGATGAAAAAACTTCTCTTCTGAGAGTTGAACCAAATAGGTTAGATGAATTGTTACATCCTGTGTTTGATGAAGAAGCAATGGAAAATGCAAATGTTATTGCAAAAGGATTGCCTGCTTCGCCCGGAGCAGCTACCGGACAAATTGTGTTTTTTGCTGATGATGCTGAAAAATGGTCATTAGATAAAAAGGAAGTTGTTTTGGTTCGTATAGAAACTTCTCCCGAAGACCTAAAAGGAATGCACGTTGCTAATGGAATTTTAACAGCTCGTGGTGGAATGACTTCTCATGCAGCAGTTGTTGCAAGAGGAATGGGAAAATGTTGTGTGTCCGGTGCAGGAAGTGTGAAAATTAATTATAAAACTCCTACTCTAACTGCCGATGGCAAAGTTTTCAAAGAAGGCGACTGGATTTCACTGAACGGTTCTACCGGCGAAGTTTATGAAGGGAAAATTGATACTATTGACCCAAAACTTAGCGGTAATTTTGATAAACTAATGAAACTTACTGATAAGTATGCAAAAATGCTTGTTAGAACAAATGCTGATACTCCTCATGATTCTCAAGTTGCCAGAAACTTTGGTGCCCAAGGTATTGGTCTGTGTCGTACAGAGCATATGTTTTTCGAAGGTGACAGAATTAAAGCAATGCGTGAAATGATACTTGCTGATGATGAAACTGGAAGAAGAAAAGCATTAGAAAAACTTTTACCTATCCAACGTCAGGATTTTGAAGGTATTTTTGAAGCTATGCACGATTTGCCTGTTACTGTTAGATTGCTTGATCCACCTTTACATGAATTTGTTCCTCATGAAGAAGAAAATCAAAAAGATATGGCTGATGAAATGGGTGTGTCTGTTGAAGAAATTAAAAGAAAAGTTGAGAACCTTGCTGAGTTTAATCCAATGTTAGGACACAGAGGTTGTCGTTTAGGAAATACATATCCCGAAATCACTGAAATGCAAGCCAGAGCAATCATCGAAGCTGCACTAAATTTAAAAGAAAAAGGAATAAAAGCTGTTCCTGAAATAATGATTCCTTTGACTGGTTCGGAAAAAGAATATAGAATGCAGGAAGATATTGTAAGAAGAATTGCAAATACTGTTTTCACTGAAAGAAATGATAAAATAGAATACTTAGTTGGAACAATGATTGAAATTCCAAGAGCTACATTAGTTGCAGACAAAATTGCCGAAACTGCTGAATTTTTCTCATTTGGAACAAACGACCTTACTCAGATGACTTTTGGATATTCAAGAGATGATGCAGGTACATTTTTGCCTATTTATATTGAAAAAGGTATTTTAAAAAATGACCCTTTTGAAGTTCTTGACCAAACCGGCGTTGGACAATTAGTGAAAATTGGAATTGAACGTGGAAGAAGCACAAATCCTAAACTAAAAGTTGGAATTTGTGGCGAGCATGGTGGTGAACCAAGTTCAGTGGAATTTTTCTACTCTGCAGGAATGAACTATGTAAGTTGTTCTCCTTTCAGAGTTCCTATTGCAAGATTGGCAGCAGCTCATGCAGCGATTAAGGAAGATTAATAATTA
>CAYLPA010000046.1:2964-17435 GCA_964385385.1 uncultured Saprospiraceae bacterium
TCCTATTGCAAGATTGGCAGCAGCTCATGCAGCGATTAAGGAAGATTAATAATTAGTGGCTCTTAGAAAACATCAATAACTTCGTTACGCTCATATTTAAAATCAGTCATTTATAAAAGTAAACTCCTGATTTTAAATCCTTCGCAAGCCTCGTTATTGACGCTTTTTTAAAAGCCACTTAAAAAAACTTAGTTTTCTTAGAGGTACTAATTAATAAAATACCCCTTATTTGAAACTTATCCGATGAATAATATTTGTAGAGACAATTCATGAATTGTCTCTACATTAAATGATTTATTTGTTAATTATAAATTCATTTCTGGTTATTCTGAACTATCTGTTGTAGGATAATAATTAACAATCTCATTTATATTCTTTTAAACTGTATAAAAAAGATATTTTTAACCAAAAAGAAAATAGAATTAAAATATTAAATTATAGTAATATAGTAATTTTATTTATTATTTTTGCATATTAATAATTAAAAAAAATAAAAAATTATGGCACAACAAGAAGAAGTAAATTTAAAAAAAGTAGTACCAATTGTGGCTATTGTGATTGTAATCATAATACTTATAGTTTTTGGTAACAAAATGACGGTAAATATTAAAGCAGGACATGCTGGAGTAATATTTAGAATGTTTAGTGGTGGGGTAGATGTTGATAATACTTATGGTGAAGGATTTCATCTAATTGCTCCCTGGAATAAAATGAGTGTTTATTCATTATTAAAACAAGAAAAAGCCGAGGAAATGAGAGTTTTATCTTCAAATGGATTAGAAATCTCAGTTGATGTTTCTTGTTGGTATTTGCCAAACGTAACTAAACTTGGACTGTTACATCAAAAGCTTGGAATTGATTATGACGGAACTGTTATAATACCAAGTTTACGTTCAGCAGCAAGAAGTGTTATTGGAAGATATACACCTGAAGAAATTTATTCAACTAAACGGGATGCAATTCAAGATGAAATCTTTGTTGAAACTGGAGCAATACTTGACAGCAACTTTATTTATTTAGATAAAGTATTAATTCGTTCTATCATTTTGCCACCAACAATAAAATCAGCAATTGAAAGTAAACTTAAACAAGAACAATTATCTCTTGAATATGAATTTAAATTAGCAAAAGCAAAAAAAGAAGCAGAACGCCAAAAAATTGAAGCTGAAGGAAAAGCTACTGCAAATAGAATTATTAGCCAAAGTTTGACTGATAAAATATTACAGGAAAAAGGTATTGATGCAACTTTGGAGCTTTCAAGTTCACCAAATTCGAAAGTTATTGTTATTGGTAGTGGAAAAAATGGACTTCCTTTGATACTGGGAGGTGATAAATAATATTTACTTCTGATAATTAAAATTATATAACAAAGTGATTTATGTTTACAGATAAATTTAATGTCTGTGAGAATGTTTTTTGATTTTAAAGAATTTCCTTTTTAAAGAAAACAATAAATCATTTTGTTTTTAAATTTGCAAAAAAATATATATGAAAATTACTGTAGTTGGAACAGGGTACGTTGGTTTGGTAACAGGTGCATGTTTTGCAGAAGTTGGAATTGATGTAACTTGTGTAGATATCGATAAAACAAAAATCGATAATTTAAACAAAGGAATAATTCCAATTTGGGAGCCGGGATTAGAAAAAATGGTTAACCGTAATGTTGAAAAAGGCAGACTGCATTTTATCACAAATTTAGCAGAAACTATTGATGATTGTGAAGTTATTTTTAGTGCTGTTGGAACCCCTCCCGATGAAGACGGAAGTGCAGACCTGAAATATGTTCTTGATGTTGCTCGTGAAGTTGGAAAAAACATGAAGGACTATATTTTGATAGTTACAAAAAGTACTGTTCCTGTCGGAACTGCTGAAAAAGTTAAGAAAGCTATACAGGATGAATTAGATAAACGTGGAGTTGATATAGATTTTGATGTTTCTTCAAATCCGGAGTTTCTGAAAGAAGGTGATGCTTTGAATGATTTTTTAAAACCCGACAGAATTGTGGTTGGTGTTGAATCGGAGAAAGCTGAAAATATTTTCAAGAAGCTTTATAAGCCTTTTACCATGAATGGTCATCCAATAATATTTATGAATATTCCTTCGGCTGAGATGACAAAATATACAGCTAATGCAATGCTCGCAACTAAGATTAGCTTTATAAATGATATTGCAAACCTTTGCGAAATTCTTGGTGCAAATGTTAATATGGTAAGAAAAGGCATTGGCTCAGATAGAAGAATTGGACCTTATTTTATTTATCCCGGAACAGGATATGGTGGTTCATGTTTCCCAAAAGACGTAAAAGCTCTTATTAAAACTGCAGATGAAAACAATTATTCCTTAAGAATTTTAAAATCTGTTGAAGATGTTAATGAAGACCAAAAATCAAGATTATTTGAAAAAGCATTAAAATATTTTGATGGAGATTTAAAAGGCAAAAAAATTACAATTTGGGGATTGTCGTTTAAACCACAAACAGATGATATGCGTGAAGCTCCTGCTTTGGTTCTTATTGATAAACTTATTGAAGCCGGAGCTATTGTTAAAGCCTACGACCCTGTTGCAATTAACGAAAGTAAAAGAAAAATTGGTGATAAAATTCAATATTCAAAAGACCAATATGAAGCAGTTATAGATGCTGATTGTTTGATGCTGGTTACGGAATGGCCTGAATTCAAATTTCCAAACTTTAAGGTGATGAAAAAGTTGATGTCAAAATATGTTATTTTTGATGGAAGAAATGTTTATGACGGTAAAGAAATAAAAACATTGGGCTTTGAGTATTTTGATATTGGAAATTTTCCTGTTTAATTAAGAATATAAAACATTAATAAATGAGAAAAAGGATATTAGTTACAGGCGGTGCCGGTTTTCTTGGCTCTCATCTTTGCGAACGTCTTCTAAACGATGGAAACGAAGTTATTTGTCTTGATAATTATTTTACAGGACAAAAGAAAAATGTAATTCATTTAATTGAAAATCCATTTTTTGAAATCATTCGCCACGATGTTACAATGCCTTTTTTTATTGAAGTTGATGAAATTTATAATATGGCTTGCCCAGCTTCGCCAATTCATTACCAGTTTAATGCCATCAAAACCATTAAAACTTCTGTGATGGGGGCAATTAATATGCTCGGCTTAGCAAAAAGAATTAAAGCTAAAATATTACAAGCATCAACAAGTGAAGTTTATGGAGACCCCGATGTTCACCCTCAAAAAGAAACTTATTGGGGAAATGTTAATCCAATTGGAATCAGAGCTTGTTATGATGAAGGCAAAAGATGTGCTGAATCGCTTTTTGTAAATTATCACAGACAAAATGATGTGCTAATAAAAATTGCCAGAATTTTCAATACTTACGGTCCTAGAATGCATCCCGATGATGGTAGAGTTGTTTCTAACTTTATTATTCAAGCATTGAAAAATCAGGATATTCCAATTTTCGGTGATGGAAAACAAACGCGAAGTTTTTGTTATGTTGACGATTTGGTTGACGGATTGATTAAATTAATGAATACCGGAAATGATTTTATAGGACCTGTTAATATTGGCAGTCCCAATGAATTTACAATTCTTGAATTAGCTGAAATTGTTATAAAACTTACCGGCTCAAAATCTAAACTTATTTATCAGGATTTACCGGAAGATGACCCCATGCAACGTCAACCGGATATTTCTAAAGCAAAAGAAATATTAGATTGGCAACCTACAATTAATTTGGAACAAGGTCTTTTGAAAACAATTAATTATTTTAAGGGAATAATATAAATGACAAAAATTCTTATTACAGGTAGTAAAGGACAGCTTGGAAGTGAAATTTTGGAGTTAGCACCAAATTATCATGATTACAGTTTTTATTTTACCGATGTTGAACAGCTTGACATTACAAAAAAAAATAAAGTTGATGAATTTGTCTCAAGAAACAATATAAACATTATTATAAATTGTGCAGCTTACACCGCCGTTGATAATGCTGAAACAGACAAAAAAAATGCAAAATTACTGAATGTTACGGCAGTAAAATATCTTGCTCAAATTTCTGCTAAATACGATATTTTGCTTGTTCATATTTCTACTGATTACGTTTTTAACGGAATGGCTCACACACCATATAAAGAAACAAGCCCGGTGTTTACAAATTCTGTTTATGGAAAAACAAAACTTGATGGCGAAAATGAATTAATGGAATTTGCTACTAAAGCAGTAATTATTAGAACATCATGGCTTTATTCTTCTTATGGAAAGAATTTCTTAAAAACCATGATTAAATACGGAAAAGAAAAAGACCAATTAAATGTAGTTTCTGACCAGATAGGAACACCAACTTATGCAGCAGACCTTGCTAAAACTATTCTCGACATTTTGCCAAAAATTGCTGATATTGAAGAAACAGAAATATATCATTATTCAAATGAAGGTGTTGCAAGCTGGTATGATTTTGCAATAGAAATTATGAATATTGCTAAAATAAAATGCAAAATAAATCCTATTGAAACAAAAGATTATCCTTTGCCATCACCACGTCCACAATATGGCATTCTTAATAAATCAAAAATTAAAAAAGAACTTGCTATAGAAATTCCATATTGGAAAGATAGTTTGAAAAAATGTATTGAGAAAATTCTATTATAAAAAAACATATTTTTTGATTATTATATTTTTGCTTAATTTCAATTGGGCAAACCCAAAAAGAAAAAAAACTTTCATAATGAATACAACAATTGACAAAACAATACTTGAAAGAGTCAAAGTTTGGCTTGATGGAAACTATGATTCTGAAACAAAAAAAGAAATTGAAGAACTTATTCAGAATAATCCAAGCGGACTTATTGATTCCTTCTATCGGGACCTTGAATTCGGTACAGGTGGATTGCGTGGAATAATGGGAGCAGGAACTAACAGAATGAATAAATATACTGTTGGAATGGCTACTCAGGGTCTTGCAAATTATCTTAAAAAAATGTTTGCAGATGAAAAACAAATCAAGATTGCCATAGCTTATGATTGTCGGAATAATAGCAAATATTTTGCTAAAATTTCTGCTGAGGTTCTTTCGGCAAACGGAATTAAAGTTTATTTGTTTGATGCTCTACGACCTACTCCTGAGCTTTCGTTTGCGATTAGATATTTAAAATGTCATAGCGGAATTGTTATAACAGCTTCTCATAATCCTAAAGAATATAATGGCTACAAAGTTTATTGGGATGATGGTGCACAACTGATAAATCCTCACGATATAAATGTTATTAGTGAAGCAAAAAATATTAAAAACATTAATGATGTTAAATTCAATGGTAATGACAAATTGATTGAAATTATCGGAGAAGAAATTGATACGGAATATCTTAAAGCTGTTAAAGCTGTGTCCTTGTCGGAAGATATTATTAAAAAACATAAAGACATAAAAATTGTTTACACACCGATTCACGGAACAGGTGTTGAATTAGTGCCACGAAGTTTAAGAAATTTCGGTTTTGAAAATATTATAAACATTCCCGAACAAGATATTGTTGATGGAAATTTTCCTACAGTAAAATCACCAAACCCTGAAGAACCTGCTGCTCTCGAACTTGCTATTAAAAAAGCTAAAAGTGTTGACGCAAGTCTTGTTATGGCTACTGACCCCGATGCTGACAGAGTTGGTATTGCTGTGAAAAATATTAATGATGATTTTGTTTTATTAAATGGAAATCAAACTGCCGCACTTATTATTTATTATTTACTAAGAAGATGGAAAGAAAAAGGCAAACTGAAAGGCAAAGAATATGTTATTAAAACTGTTGTTACAACAGAGCTTTTAACAGATATTGCTAATGGTTTTGGAGTTGAATATTTTGATGCTTTGACAGGATTCAAATTTATCGCTGATGTTATCAGAAAAAATGAAGGCAAAAAAACTTTTATCGGCGGTGGTGAAGAAAGCTACGGATATTTAATTGGCGACTTTGTCAGGGATAAAGATGCTGTTACAGCCTGTAGTTTGATTGCTGAAATTGCAGCTTGGTCAGCGGAACAAGGCAAAACTATTTATGAAATTTTGATAGACATTTATATTGAATTTGGTTTTTATAAAGAACAGTTGTTGTCAGTTGTGAGAAAAGGAAAATCAGGTGCCGAAAAAATCCAAAAAATGATGGATGACTACCGCAACAAACCTTTGAAATCAATCAATAATTCTGATGTAATTTGTATTAAAGATTTCCTTACTCAAAAAGAAAGAAATTTCAAAGAAGGATATGAGAAAACTATAAATCTGCCTGTATCAAATGTGCTTCAGTTTTTTCTTAAAGATGGTAGCAAAATCTCTGTTCGTCCATCGGGAACCGAACCAAAAATTAAATATTATTTTAGTGTAAAAACTAACTTAAAAAACAAGAATTTGTTTGAAGATTTAAATATTGCTCTTGACAAAAAAATTGCAGATATTATTTCTTCTATGAATCTTTCATAATCCGAATTATTAATGCTAATCAAGGGTAAAAAATATTTTTGCCACAAAGACACTAAAACACAAATTTTCACTAAGTTGCAATTTGTATTTTTATATTTTCTTTGTGAATTTTTTTGAGTCTTTGAGTCTTATCACTTAGTGAGCCGTATGGTGTGGCTATAAAAGAATAAGTTAGAAAATTCAGCCCTTGATTCGCATTAATAAGATTTTCTTTATTTTAGCAAAAAAATCAAAAAGATTATAGCTACACAAAATAAAATATTGAATTTTAAATATCTTTTCACGGTAATAATTTGCCCTCTTGCCTGTATTGTATTTGTCATTTTTTTTGATGTAGAACCGGGGAAACCTGAAATTACTTACACTTTAGCAATAGCTTTTCTTATGGCTATTTGGTGGATTACTGAAGCTGTTCCTTTGGCTATTACTTCTTTGCTGCCTGTTGTTCTGTTTCCGCTTTTTGGGGTAATGGATGGAAAAGCAGTTTCTTCAACATATTTCAATCATGTGATATTCCTTTTTATTGGTGGTTTTATTGTTGCTCTTGCAATGCAAAGGTGGAATTTGCATAAACGTATTGCTCTGAAAATATTAATGATTACTGGAGTTAGCCCGGGAAGAATTCTTATGGGTTTTATGCTTGCTACTGCTTTTCTCTCGATGTGGATTTCAAATACTGCCACAGTTATGATGATGATTCCAATTCTTATTTCAATCATAAAAAAACTGGAAGAAACAGTTGGCAAAAAAGAAGTTTCAAAATATTCAATAGGATTGCTGCTCGGAGTGGCGTATAGTGCATCAATAGGCGGAATTGCTACATTAGTAGGAACTCCACCAAATTTGTCTTTTATTCGAATATTTCAAATAATGTTTCCTGCAGCTCCTGAAATTTCTTTTACTCAGTGGTTTATTTTTGCCTTGCCTGTGAGCATTTGTTTTTTTGTAATTGTATGGCTTTTCTTATATCTGAAATTCGGGACAAAGAAAAAAAATTGGTCAAACATTAGTGTGCTAACATTAAGAAAACAATATAATGAGTTGGGACCAATGTCCTTTGAAGAAAAAGTAATTCTTGTAGATTTTGTTTTGCTTGCCTTGCTGTGGTTGTCAAGGTCGAATATTCAAATAGGGAATTTTACTATTCCCGGATGGTCGTCATTATTTCATAGTCCCAAATTTATAAATGATGGAACCATCGCAATAGCTTTATCAGTTATTTTGTTTTTGATACCTGCAAAAAACGAAAGCGGAAAAAGAATAATGGACTGGGCAACAACTTCAAAAATTCCATGGAATATTGTTCTGCTTTTTGGTGGGGGATTTGCTCTTGCCAGTGGTTTTAAAGAGTCAGGATTGTCGATGTGGTTTGGCGAAGAACTTAGCTGGATAGTAAATTTGCATCCAATTTTAATTATTGCTGTTGTAGCTTTTTTTGTAACTTTTCTAACTGAACTTACATCAAACACTGCTACTACAGAAATGTTATTGCCAATATTGGCAGGGCTTTCTGTTGCTACAGAAATCAATCCATTATTGCTGATGCTGCCGGCAACTTTTTCAGCTTCAATGGCATTTATGCTTCCGGTGGCAACACCACCAAATGCAATAATTTTTGGAACAAACAGGTTGAAAATTATTGATATGGCAAGAACAGGAATAGCACTAAATTTGATAGGAGTAGCTATTGTAACCTTAGCAACTTATTTTATCGGGCAGTACATTTTTAATATTGATATAAACGTCTTTCCTGATTGGGCAGCTACACAATAATAAAACTAATTTTTATATCTCAACCATTTTCCAAGGTCTTTGTAAGAAGGTTTTTTTCCATACATCAAAATACCTATACGATAGATTTTCGCTGCGAACAAAGTGGCTCCGAGAAATCCAAGAATTAACAATGAAATTGAAAGCAAAATTTCCCAATAAGGAACTCCGAAAGGAATTCTAATCATCATCGCAATAGGGGAGGTTAGCGGAATTATTGACAACCAAAATGCAATTGGACCTTGTGGATTGCCTGCAATAAATTGGGCTAATACTATTGATAAAATTAATGGAACAGTGATAGGGAGCATAAATTGTTGAGTGTCGGATTCATTATCAACAGCAGAGCCAATTGCAGCAAAAAATGCAGCATAAAGCAGATAACCGAATAAAAAATAAAAAATAAAAGAACCAATCATTACAGTGAAGTTGATAGATGAAATTGCTTCAAAAATTTCCCCAACATTGTTGCTTTGTGTTTCGTTGATTTGGTTCGGGGTGATAGTTTCGGGGATAAGAGAATTGTCGTTTTGTTCTAACATTTTACTAGTAGAATATTTTGAAATATCACTAGAATAAGCTACTTGAAAAATTCCAACAATTGCTCCTGTGAACACTACCCATAATAAAAATTGAGTTAATCCAACTAAAGCAATACCTACAATTTTTCCCATCATCAATTGAAAAGGTTTTACTGAGGAGATTATTACTTCTATTATTCTGCTCGTTTTTTCTTCTATTACTCCTCGCATTACTTGTGTTCCGAACATGAAAATAAAGAAGTATATTAAAATTCCGCCAAAGATTCCGAAGCCGGTGCTAACTAATGGATTACTCTTTTTCTCTATGCCTCCTTCCGAAATTTTTATTGTATCAACAGTAACATGCGCTTTTGTGCTTTCCAATAGTTTTGAATCTATTCCTGCCTGGAGAAGTTTCATTGCTTCAACTTCTTTTTTAAATTGCTCCTGAATATAGGATTTTACTAAAATACTCGGTTCTTTGTCAGAATATAGTTTGCTGTAAGTAGGAATCAATGCCGAAGGTTTTGGAATATAGAAAATTGCATCAAAATTGCTTTTCTCAAAATTATCTTTAACAGAATTTATGTCGTTGGTTAGATAAATGAATTTTATGGTTTCCGAATCGTTTAATCTGTTAACAAAAAGATAGGACTCGTCAATGACTGCAATTCTTTTTTCCTGATCAGTTTTGGTGGCAATCCAGATAGGAACAATCATTACTGAAGCCATCAGAAGCGGTCCAATAATAGTCATAATAATAAAAGACTTTTTTTTGACTCTGGTCAGATATTCTCTTTTTATGATTAGTGAAATTTTGTTCATATTTTGATTTTAATTGATGTTAAGCTATAGTTTGTCAATATGTTATTTTATTTTTTATTTAAAGTCATTCAATAGTCATTAGATGGTCATTCGTTTGTCATTCAATGGTTCTTTAAATTACGATAAATGACGCGTAAATCGCAAATGACAATAAATGACGTTTGATGGATAATTAACAATATTTATTTTTTGTTTCTCCAATTGATGATTTTTAAAATATTAAATACATTCTCCAACAGCTCTGATAAATATTTCGTTCATATTTGGTATGATTTCATTTAAGTATGTTACCGAACAAAAAGGAATTACTTCTTTTAGAAGTTCATTTGGATTTGAAGTATGTGGAATTTTGATTTTATATTTTGTCAGCTCATCATCCCTGATTTGAGAAAGAATATTAAAAGCGGGATTAATTTTGCCTTTTAACTCATTTTCTATTCCTGAAATTCCCAGTTCAAAAATATTGGATTTGTATTCATTTTTTATGCTTTTAACATTTCCGTCAAGGATTTTTTTCGATTTATTTATTAAGGCAATATGGTCGCAAATTTCTTCCACCGAAGCCATGTTGTGTGTTGAGAAAATTACTGTTGCTCCATTATCTCTTAATTTCAATATTTCTTCTTTAAGCAATTCTGTATTGATAGGGTCAAAGCCGCTGAAAGGTTCATCGAAGATTAATAATTTTGGCTCATGAATAATTGTTACGATAAACTGAACTTTTTGCTGCATTCCTTTCGAGAGTTCTTCAACTTTTCTGTTCCACCAACGGAGCAAATCAAATTTTTCGAACCAGTATTTTAGTTTTTCTGTAGCTTCTTTTTTGTCAACACCTTTCAGTCGGGAGAGATACAAAGCCTGTTCTCCAACTTTCATTTTTTTATACAATCCCCTTTCCTCTGGAAGGTAGCCGATTGTTTCGGTGTCTTTAGCTTTAATTTTTTTGCCTGCAAAAATAATCTCTCCTTTGTCGCAAGCATTAATCAAATTGATAATTCTTATCAGTGTAGTTTTTCCTGCACCGTTTGGTCCAAGCAATCCAAAAATGCTTTGCTCGGGAACCGAAATGCTTACATCATCCAAAGCTTTGTGATTTGAATATTGCTTGGTAATATTGTTGACTTCTAATAAATTCATTTGTTGTCGATTCAATTTTAAGGCACAAAGATAAAGATAAAATCAATTATTTTTAATTATAAATTGTTATATGGCGGAGAAGTTTATTCGTGAAAATAATTACAAAGTTTAAGATAGATTGTATAAAGCATTAGAATACTTTTATTTTTTAATTTCCATAATTAAATTATTTATATCATTAATAATTATTTCCTTATCAACCATAAACAATTCTTTATAATTTGGTAAATGACAATTACCAATACTAACACCGCTGCCACAAAAACATTTTTCATGACTTTTAAATTTCACATTTTGAAGTCTTAGATTTAACAATTTCAAAACAATTGTCATATTTTTAATGTCTAAGATGTCACTATATGCTTGAAAAATTCCAAATATTCCATGCGAGTATTCTTTTGTTCTATAAACCCTTTTAATTTCATAATATGAGTTATTTTGAAAATATGGAATTACTATTAAGTCAACAAAATCTGTTAAAGTTTTAATCATCTTTTTTAAGAGTATTTGCTCTCTTGCTCGAGTAGTAAAACAACAGTTCCCTTTATCAGTATAAATATGTCGATCTGCTAATCTATGTATTCTCTCATTAGTTTCCCATACGTATGGAAACCTAATTGGGAATGGGTTTATGTCAATTTCAACTTGATAATCATCATTTTCTTCAATTATTATAGTTCCTGAAAGCAATCCATTGACTTTATTAAAAGTTAATCCAGATTGCATTTCAAGAACTTTATTTACTTGTGTAAAGAACCTACTCTCCATAGGGTTTAGGTCTAATTGTAGATGATGATATTCCTTTTCCAAGCCTTTTAGATTTAGATTCTTCATCCTCATCTTTGCCTAAAGGAAATCGACCTCCAAATTGATTACGTAAATATTCACTTGTCTTTTTGAAGTTTTTTTCTTCATCGGCTTTCTTACAATCTTCTGTTAAGCTTCTCAAAGCATTTAGAAAATTATTCTTCCTTGTATCAGAGAAGTCATCAAAAACATCTTCAATAGGTGTTGTTGGACGAATACATTCAAATATAACATTGAGAGAGTTATATATTTTCTCAATAGTTTTTCTATAAGCTTTATCATCATTTTCGTCATGCACATAATTATTTACTATTAAGATTGTTAAAGAAAAACCACTAGGTAGTTTTAAATTTGTATTCTTAATTTCTCTATAATTCTTCCATGCTTTAATATCTCGAACCAATCTTTTAATTTGCAGGTTATCTTTTGACTTTTCTTTAAACCAATCAGAAAAAGCTTTTGGGTCACTATCAATCCAACCTTTACTTTTATGAGCAAGCTCAGGAATATCACCATTCTTATAATAAATAGGTAAATCAATATGATGTCCATCTGAAAATATCACACGAACACACGTGGTTTTGCGAATAGGTGGTGTATTTGTATGATTTTCTACAGCATGATAAACCCAATTATGCCATGTGTCAATAACTATTCTATTATCCTCATCATCTTTCTCAATAAAGTAAACTCCATCATCAAGATCATACTTATAAAGTTTTTCTCCATCATTATCTTCTTCTGGAATTGGATTAATTATAGTATTCATTTCAAAAGAACCTTGACCATAAAATTTTGGTTGAAGTTCATCGGGTTTATTGTCTTTAAACCACTTTCTGATTTTTTTTCGTATTTCTTTTCTACTACCTTTCAAACTTTCTTTCTTGCTTGGTGATAGTCTTATTTTACTATTAAAATCTGTAAATTCTTTATGTAATGTTGCCATATTAATAATCGTTTTTTAATTTGTTTGTAATAAATTTAACTTCCATTTCACCTCTTGTTTGGTATGGTTCTCTATTAGTATAATAAATACCTTTTAAAAACTGACCTTCTGAGTTTTTTATAAATTTTAGAATATTAGTTCCATGGTGGGGAGAAAATTTCCCAAGTATTCCATCATTTTGATAATTAAACACTAGAGAAAAAGTATTATCATCATTCTTCACTACCGTTTCAATTAGACTTTTTGAAGGTGTTTTTTCTTCACCATTTTCTTTCTGGAAATAACAATTTAATTTTACTTTCGAGCCAGTTTGATAAATTTCAATTGTACACTTTTTCGAACTTTCAATTTTCGTTATCGGGTGTTGATATTTAATCCATCCTTCGTATCTGCCTGATAAATTAGGGATTATAAATAGATATTTAAATGGTTTTTTACACCATAATTTTTTATCTATAAAGGCTATTAATAGTATTATTACTGTACTAGTTGCTGAATATTGATAATAACTAACATTTGTAATATTTGTAATAATATCAATTAAAAAGGTCAAAGAAAAACCAACTAAAGTTCCAAGTATAACTATAAAACCAATAATTGCATTGGGTTTATAGTATTTAAAGTAATTATTCTTCATATGCTATCCGTTTTTAGTTTTATTGTACTTTGGGTTTTTACCACCATGATTTTTGCGATAAATGGCAAGCTGTTTTGTTTCTTCTTTACTTGCTCCATTTTCAGTCTTTACACGACCTAATTTTTGAATAGAAGTAAAATTTTTACCATCTGCTTCATGTTCTTTTGCTCTTTTTTCAAGGTCACTAGTTGTCCCTTTGTAAACAACCTTACTTCCTTGTTTTAAATTATAATTATAAGTTTTTCTTATCATTTTAAATAATTTTAATTAAGTAAATAGACAATCAGATTTTCTGATTGTGACTTTTTTGAAAAAATTTTAAAAAAATTGAAAAAAAAATTTGCTATTAAGAAAATATAGCTATTTTTGTTTAACCAAAAGGAATACAATAAAGGTGATGAGCCTTTAGTTTTGCGAATGAGAGCAATGTTATTCCGTAAATTTATTAAATCAGTCGTTTCGTCACAAACGACTGATTTTTTTATTTTCATCATCAAATATTTAATTTAACATAATTTAATTGTTAATTTTTTTCTATAAATAATTATATTGTTTATAACAATGGCAAAAATATAAGAAAAATTTTTGAATTTCAACTCATTTTTATTAACAATTCTGTTAATCTATTAACTATTTTTCTAACTATTTAACATGCAGGATAATAGATAAGTATTTAAAGTATTTACAGGTGTAATAGACAAAATTCAGGCTGTTTTTTTTACACTTTTTTATTTCGGAATATTTTATCACTATCTTTGTTTTATCAAGTTAAACGGAAGTAGGCTCTGCTAGAGAGCAACCTAATAGGGATAAGCTTGATGGCTGACAAAAAAGTCAAAAGAAAGGAGTTCAAAACATGACTCCTTTAACTTTTTTAGAAGCCTTTATGCCTTTAAAAACTCATCAATATATTTCACTTTTCTTAAGAATTGTTATGCTACAATAAAAGCATTTTTTTCATTCATAACCTTTGATTTACTTCAAAGCTAATAAAGATAATAGATACAGCGCTTTTTAGCCTGAATTTTGTCCATTAAGCCTATTTACAATATTTATAGAATTTTTATTGCTAATTATCAGTGTGTTGGAATTTTAGGCTTAACAGACTAAATTAATAAGTGTAAATATTTGGATATTAATCGTTAGGATAGCAAAATTGTGGATTTGTATCTTGTCTATGTGCAAAGCAAGTGATAAATTTCAAACAATATTTCGGTACTCTGCACCTTGATTTCTTCTGTTATTATTTTTTCTATAAATATTACGCCTCTTTGATGCTAAATTTTTAAGCACCTTAGGTGCGATATGTTTATAGTAAAATTTGGTATAATAGACAAAAAGGAGGCTATTTTAGAGTAGTTATGTTCAAGTGGAC
>CAYLPA010000047.1:0-11822 GCA_964385385.1 uncultured Saprospiraceae bacterium
ATAAAATGAAAAAAATCGCAATCATACTATTCTTTGGATTTTTATTTATAAACTTCCAAACATTTTCAAACAATATTCTTAATCTAATAAAAGATAGTTTAACTGTAGATAAAGCAATTTCAAATAAAAAAATTGACTCTAATAAAAAGATAAAGGTCTATACTTTTGGTATAATGGAAGAAATAAGTCCTCCTGTCTGGCATAAAACTAAAAAAGCATTTAAAGAAGCCAAAGAAAATAATTGCGACCTTATCATAATTCACATGAATACTTATGGCGGCATGGTAAACATTGCTGATTCTATTCGAACAAAAATTCTGGTTTCAAAAATTCCTGTTTATGTTTTTATTGATAATAATGCAGCCTCAGCAGGAGCATTGATATCAATCGCCTGTGATAGTATTTACATGAGGCCCGGTTCAAATTTCGGAGCTGCAACTGTAGTAAATCAGACTGGTGAAGTAGTCGCTGACAAATATCAATCTTATATGCGCTCAATGATGAGATCTACTGCTGAAGTAACCGGCAGAGACCCTGATATTGCTCAATCTATGGTTGACCCGAGAATAAAAATTGAAGGAGTTATTGATTCGGGACGAGTGCTAACTTTTACTGCTTCCGAAGCAATTAAACATAATTTTTGCGAAGGCAAAGCCGAATCAATTGAAGAAGTTCTTGAACTTGCTAATTTTAAAAATTATGAAGTAGTTGAACAAACACTTTCTGCTTCTGATAAAATGATAAGATTTCTAATTAATCCTGCCATCAGCGGAATTTTAATAATGCTAATTATAGGTGGCATATATTTTGAATTACAAACTCCCGGCATTGGTTTTCCTATTGCTGCTTCGGTTATTGCTGCTTTAATATATTTTGCTCCTCTTTATCTTGAAGGCTTGGCTGAGCATTGGGAAATTTTGATTTTTGTTGTAGGTGTAATTCTTATAGCGGTAGAAATATTTGCAATTCCCGGATTTGGCGTTGCCGGCATTTTGGGGATAGTTTTTATGGTTACTGGACTAACTCTAAGCATGGTAGATAATGTTCATTTTGATTTTTCGAATTTTCAAATTAATAGTATTGCCAAAGCATTTTTTATAGTAATTATTGCTACTTTTTTATCAATATTAGGGTCGTTTTATCTCAGTAAAAAATTATTTTCCGAAAGAACAATTTTCGGGCAACTTTCATTAGACACGATTCAAGAAAAAAGTGAAGGATATCTTAGTACAGACATAACTCTTGTTAATCTAATCGGAAAACAAGGTGTTGCAGCAACAATACTTCGACCGGCAGGAAAAGTAGAAATTGACGATGATTATTATGATGCTACTGCCGAAACCAGCTACATTGAAAAAGGAGAAAAAATTGAAGTTGTTAAATATGAAACGGCTCAGCTTTTTGTAAGAAAAATTTCTTAAAAATGAGATTACAACTAATTCAGGCAGATATTACTAAACTAAAAGTTGATGCTATAGTAAATGCTGCTAACAATTCTCTTTTGGGTGGTGGCGGTGTTGATGGTGCTATTCACAGAGCAGCAGGCAGCAAATTGTTGGATGAATGTAAAACACTAAACGGATGCCCTACAGGTGAAGCAAAAATCACAAAGGGATATAATTTAAATGCAAAATTCGTAATTCACACCGTTGGGCCAATCTGGAAAAATGGAAATTTTAATGAAGCCAGTTTATTGGCTAATTGTTATAAAAATAGTTTAGAAATAGCTTTAAAAAATCACATCAAAACTATTGCTTTCCCAAATATTAGCACCGGAGTTTACAAATTCCCCAAGAAATCAGCTGCTCAAATTGCCATTAATGAAGTAAAAATCTTTATCAAAAAATATCCCGAAATTGAAAAAATAATTTTTGTTTGTTTTGATAATGAGAATTTTGAAATTTACAAAATAAATATTTAATTCGCCATTTATGAAGATAGAGATTAAAGAAGTGAATAATCGTAAATCACTTAAGAAATTCATATATTTCCCATCGTCCATTTATAAAGAAAATTCAAATTGGATTCCCCCTATCTATATGGATGAATGGAAATTTTTTAATCCAAATAAAAACAAATCTTTCAAATATTGTGATACTTGCCTTGTTCTTGCTTATGAAAACAATGAAATTGCAGGAAGAATTATGGGAATTATCAATAAAAGATATAATGAAAACAACAATGAAAAAAATGCTCGCTTTTCTTTTCTTGAATGTAATAATAATCAAGAAGTAGCAAATGCTCTATTAACATACATCGAAAACTGGGCACGAGAAAAAAAGATGGAAACCATTGTCGGTCCATTGGGATTTTCCGATAAAGATCCTCAGGGATGTTTAATTGAAGGTTTTGAAAATCGTTGTGTAATTTCAGCACCTTATAATTTGGAATATCTGCCCCAACTAATCGAAAATGCAGGCTTCAAGAAAAAAAACAACCTTGTCAGTTATCAAATAAAAGTTCCTGATGAAATTCCTGATTTATATAAAAAAGTGCATGATAGAGTTTTCAATAACCCCAATTACGAAATTTTTGAACCTAAGACAAAAAAACAACTAAAACAGAATATTATTCCTGTATTCAACTTACTAAATGAAACATATGCAAGTATTTATGCTTTTGACCCTCTAGATGATGAAGAAAAAAAAGAATTTGCTAATCGCTACATAAGCATCCTTAATCCTGATTTTACAAAAACAATTAAGAAAGATGAAACAATGGCTGCATTTATAATTTCAATGCCTGATATTAGTGAAGGTGTTCAAAAGGCAAAAGGCAAAATTTTTCCTTTGGGTTTATTTAAAATTCTTCGTTCACAAAAAAAGACAAAGCAACTTGTATTGTTGCTCGGAGCAGTAAAAGAAAAATATCGTGGATTAGGTCTTGATTTTGCTTTAGCTTATAAAATTTTAGAAACTGCAAAAAAATATAATTTTGAAACCATTGACTCTCACCTTATTCTAGAAAACAATACAAAGATGAGAGCTGAAGCAGAAAAATTCGGCGGGAAAGTTTATAAACGTTTCAGAATTTTCCAAAAGGATTTATAAAAGATTTATATTTCTAAAATCCTGTTAAATATCTAAAATATTTCTATTTTCGTGCCTAACAAATTGAAGTTTATGAAAAATATTCTAACTGTTATAAGAAACAATTATTCGGAAATTTTCAAAATTATTCTCTTGATTATAAGTGTAATTCTTATTGTTTCTTTATTCCCAAAAGAAGGAAAATTCAAATATGAATTTCAAAATGGCAAGCCATGGAAACATAATGACCTGATAGCACCTTTTGATTTTGCAATACAAAAATCGGATATAGAAATTGAAGCTGAGCAGACAAAAGCATTAAAAAATCTAAAACCCTATTTTAACTTTAATAATGATATTGCAGAACAGAAAAAACAAGATTTTCTGTTAGAATTTGAAAAGAAATGGAACGTAAAATATCCCGACAAAAGGATATTTAATAAAATCAAAAAAAACATTTCGACTATAAGCATTGATATTATTGATTCGCTTTTCAGTTGTGGAATTCTGGAATTGCACCCCGCAATTGACAAAAAGCCTTTTGATTATTCTATTATTATCATTAAAAATAATATTGCTGAAGAAAAACAACTTAAACAATTTTTTACTGTTCAAAGTGCAGAAAAATTTATTCATTCCGAATTAAATAAGAAAAATATTTTAGACACTGTCGTCCTTTTGCCAATGCTTCAAAATATACTAACTCAAAATGTTATTTATGACAGAAAAAAATCTGAAAATGAAAAAGATATCCTAATCAGCAATATTTCATTAACAAGAGGAATGGTTCAGCTTGACCAACGAATTATTTCAAAAGGTGAGCTAATAACAAATGAAAAATTCATGATATTAGAATCCTTGAAAAAAGAATATGAAGGACAGTTGGGAGAATCTTCAAATTATTATCTAATCTTAATCGGACAAATTATTCTTGTTTCAATTGCTCTGATTTGTTTGATATTATTTCTATTATTTTTTAGAAAAGAAATTTTTGATAGCACAAAAAAATTAACACTGATTTTATTGCTAATAATTTTTATGGTTTTCCTAACGAGCATAACAATAAAATTTAATGCAAATTATCTGTACATAGTTCCTTTATGCCTTGCCCCTATTGTAATTCGTGCTTTTTTTGACACTCGGCTTGCTTTGTTCGTTCATTTGATTACAATCATAATTATTTGCTTTTTAGTTCCAAATAGTCTTGAATTTGAATTTCTACAATTAGTCGCCGGAATAATTACAATAATCAGCGTTGTTAATCTTCAAAAAAGGTCTCAATTTTTCGTTACATCTGTTTATATTTTTCTCACTTATTCTATAATTAATATCGGAATGACTCTCATCCATGAAGGGAAAATCGATAATATTGACTTGATGCAGTTTGGATTATATGGAGCAAGTGCAGTTCTTACTCTTTTTGCTTATCCCTTAATTTTTATTTTTGAGAAAATTTTCGGATTTATTACTGATGTTTCCCTTATTGAATATTCCGACACTAATAATAAACTTCTTCGAGAATTGGCATCAAAAGCTCCCGGAACATTTCAACATTCAATTCAGGTGGCTAATCTTTCGGAAGAAGCATTAGTTGAAATTGGTGGAAATGCTTTGTTAGCCCGAACCGGTGCTTTGTATCACGATATCGGGAAAAGCGATATGCCGAAATATTTCATAGAAAATCAATCGGGGCGTTACAATCCTCATGATGAGCTTAATTATAATGAAAGTGCTAAAATTATTATTAGCCACGTAATTAAAGGTATTGAAAAAGCAAAAAAGCATAGCTTGCCCGAACAAATTATTGATTTTATCAGAACTCATCACGGAACAAAAAAAACCGATTATTTTTATAATTTGTATTTAAATAGTTCTTTAGAAAAAAATATTGATGAACATGATTTTATGTACCACGGACCAATTCCTTTCTCTAAAGAAACAAGCGTTGTTATGATGGCTGATGCTGTTGAAGCTGCTTCGAGAAGCCTGAAAAATCCTAACGAAGAAAATATTAATGAGCTAGTAGAAAAAATTATTGACAAACAATTAGAGTTGAAGCAATTTATGAATTCTGATATAACTCTAAAAGAAATTACCAAGGTTAAAAAAATCTTTAAAAGAAATCTTCTCAACATCAATCATATTCGCATGGAATATCCTGATATCAATTAATGATTAAATGAGTAAATGAAAATTAGAAACATCATCTTTATTATAATTGTGATTATTTGTTTTCAAAACTCAATGTTAGCTCAAATACCGCCTGGCAGAAGTTGCAATTCTAATTATAAAGCAAAACCTACGAAATGGTCAAAGTTGGCAAACGAAGAAAAATATCAGGAAGCCATAAAGGTATTATTTATTGAGCTAAAAAATGACAGCTTAAATGACAAACATTCTATCTATTGGCATATAGGGCAAATGTATGCAATGAACGATGATTATAAAAATGCAATCAAATACTTTAAAAAATCAACTCAGTTCTACTTTTGGATATTTGATAGAGAATATTATTTATATGATAAAGGCACTATTGCTTTCGTAAAAAGAAATAAAAAAAAATTAGGGCATTGCCAAAAAATATTGCAGAAGAAAAACTCTTATTATTACAGAAAAAATTTACTGACAATAAAATCTTTAAATGAAAATTTCGACAAATCATATAAGGAAGCCTATAATTTGACTCCTTCCAAATAAGACAAAGATTCCGGACCTTCATTAAACAAAAGGTCAATTATACTTAGGTTTGGAATAAATCCATGTTTTGATTCAAAAACCTGTGTGTAGTGCGGAATTTCAATAGTGCTGCTATTTTTAAATTTTAAATTTTTTGGTGATATTTCATATCTAAAATCCAAGTCATCTGTATATTCGCTTAAAAATATTTCAGTAGCTGAAATTGATGTATTTATCTCAATAATGTTAATAAATAAATCAAGCAACTTATTGTTAAAGTCAAAAAGGAATTTAAAACATTTTGAATAAATAGGTAAAATATCATCCTTATAATACAGAAAAAAAGGAGAAGAATTATAAGCCGATTCTATTGCTCTCCAATGATTAATCTGCCAATTCTCCTGATACGATATTTTAACGTCTTTAATATTTACATGATTTGCTTGATTACTTTCAACTGGAATTATTAATGGAAGCATGCCATTTGCTCCATAAATATTACATCGGTTTCGGTAGCTTTGTTTGTGATAGTTTTCCTGCAATTCAACACTTACTGATTGTTCTTTTGCAAGATGAACAAAATATTCTATCGGGGGCAAATAAGCTGTTGAGAAGATAGCCATGTTATTATTTTTTACAAATTTATTAAAAAAAACGCAGTAAAAAATTTACTGCGTTCAAGTTTACCTATGAAAAAATTATATATTTATTTTACTTCTACCTTTTTTAACAATACTTCTTCAACAACATTTTTTAAAGATTCTTTAGGTAATGCACCCTGAGCCATTTGTGGTTGTCCATCAGCAGGACAAAACAACATTGACGGAATACTTCTTATACCAAACGCTGCTGCTAATTCTTGTTCCTGTTCAGTATCTACTTTATAAATATTGACTTTTCCATCATATTCTAAAGATAATTCTTCAAGAATTGGAGCCACCATTTTACATGGAGCACACCAATCTGCATAGAAATCAATTAAACAAGGAAGTTTACCTTCAAATTTCCACTCTTTATTTGTTTCATAGTTAAAAACTTTTTCCAAAAAAATTTGTTTTGTTAGATGTTCAATTTTTGTTTTTTCCATTATATTTATTTTTTTATTTTCTTAGTTTGTTAATAATATTTCATTTATCAATTGTATATATTTTGCTTTGTCAAAAGCTCCGGTAAAAATTTGCGGCTGATTATTTTGCGGTACATATAAAATTGAAGGAATACTCCTTATATTAAAGATAGATGCTAGCTCTTTTTCAGCATCAACATTTACTTTATAAAAATCAATTTTCCCTGCATATTCTTTAGCAAGCTGATCCATTATTGGAGCAATTTTTTTACAAGGTCCGCACCATGAAGCATAAAAATCTATAATACAAGGTTTATCACCTTTAAAAACCCATTTGTCTGGATTTGCATTATAATCCATGACTTTTTCCAAAAACATTGCCTTATTCATATAAATAACTTTTCCTTTTTCAACAACATTTTCACTTTCAACTACCATTTCCTTCACCGGTTCTTCAATATTTTTTTCATTTTTATTTAATTCAGTAGATTTTATCTCTGAATTTTGAGCATTATTTGTGTTTAAATTACATCCAAAAAAACTAATAATGCCAATGGTTATCATTATATTAACTGTCATTTTCATAAAATTAAATTTTATTATTTTGTTTTTTAATATTTAAGAATGCAAATATATAACTATTTTTTTAAATAAAGCACATAAATATCACTATTTTTTCTTATTTTTGCAAAATATTTTTAATATCACTGAATATCAACGCATAAAAATGAAAAAAATTTTTAATAATATTCCAATAAAAATTTTCAACGCTCAATTTACAGATAAAAATGTTTGTTTGAAATTTCTCTCCGACCAAAAATGGCAAAATGGTTTTGTTTGTAAGAAATGTGGGCATACAAATTTTTGTAAAGGAAAAACAGCTTATTCTCGAAGATGTACAAAATGTAAATCAGAAGAATCCGCAACTGCTCACACTATGTTTCATCGTTGTCATATTCCTTTAACAACTGCATTTAAAATTGCTTATTTAGTTTGTAATAAACCGAAAATAAGCAGTTATGAATTATCCCGACTTCTTGACACAAGACAAATGACTTGTTGGAAATTTAAAAGTAAAATTGCTGAATGTATTGAGAATAGTAACGAATATTCGATGGTTGAAAAAGTAGAATTAAAAAATGTGATTATTAAGAGCAAAGCTGATGATTGATTGAAAAAACAAATTGTTATATTGTTAAATTGCTAAATTGTTAATCCATTAATAAAATTATATTAAAAATCATCTAACTCTTCAAATTCTCATAAGCTTCTCCCAAAAAATTAATAATATCGGATGCAATCAAAGCTTCCATTCCATTTTTGTCAGCAGCAATATCACCGGCAAGTCCATGAAGAAAGACTCCCATTATTGCAGCAATTTTAGGATGATAATTTTGTGCTAAAAGACTAAGAATAATTCCTGTCAATGCATCTCCACTTCCTGCTGTTGCCATTCCGGGATTTCCTGTTGAATTAAAAAAACATGAACCGTCAGGGCAACTTGTTACAGTATTTGCTCCTTTTAAAACAATATAGACCCCGTTTTTCATAGAAAATTTACGTTGAAGTTCAGTTCTTTCAAAACTATTATTTGTTTTTCCAGTTAAGCGTTCAAATTCTTTTGGATGTGGAGTAAAAATGCTTCCTTTTGGAATAAAAGGTATCCATGTTTTATTTTCGCCAATAATATTTATAGCATCAGCATCAAAAACCATTGGAGAGCCAACATTTTGAATTAATAATTTCAAAGCATTTTGAGTCTTTTCATCGACTCCTAATCCTGGTCCAACACCGATAACATTATAATTTGATAAATCCTTAATTCCTGAAAAAACTTTTTCATCATCATCAACGCTTACCATAGTTTCTGGAGTAGCAGTTTGAATAATTTCATAACCTTTTTTAGGAATATGTGTTGTTAGCAATCCAACACCAGTCCTCAGGCATGCTTTTGAAGCAAGAACTGCTGCACCCATTTTTCCGTAGCTACCACTAATCAAAAGTGCATGTCCGAAATTCCCTTTGTGTGCAAATTTGTTTCGTGATTTCAAGACAGTATAAAAATCTTCCTTCTCAACAAAATAATTTTTCACATCAACTTGCTCAATAAATTCGGGGTGTAATCCAATGGAAATTACTTTCATATTTCCAACAAATTTATCATTCTCAGCAAAGAACATTGAATACTTTGGAAACTGTATTGTAAAAGTGTAATCTGCTTTTACGATTGCACTATTTTTTTCATCAGAAAATTTATCTGCAAACAATCCGGAAGGAATATCAATCGCAACAATAAATGCATTACTTATATTAATATGTTCAATTACATCACCAATAAATCCTGTTACATTTTTCGATAATCCAGAGCCAAAAATCGCATCAATAACAACATCATTATCTCTTATGTCTGGAAAATCATCATCTGGCTTAAGTTCAAGAATTTCTACCTTTTTATCATTTATTAATCTCTCATAATTTAATTGAAAATCAGCTGAGCATTTATCACTGTATCTTACAATTACGGCTTTAACTTTAAATCCTTCATTCGCCATTAATCGTGCAACAACCAATCCATCACCACCATTATTTCCCAATCCTAAAAAAACAAAAATCTGTTGATTTTTTTTAACTTTTTCCAATAAGTATTTGAAACAATTTGTTCCTGCACGTTCCATCAGGTCAATAGATTTTATAGGTTCATTTTCGATAGTAAATCTATCAGCTTCTCTGATTTTTTCGATTGATAAGACCTTCATGATTTTATTATTTATTTATAAATTCAAAGATACTAAATATTATTTTGATGTACTGTGAGCAATTAAATTATAATAATGAATACTGAACAAGGAATTTTGAATAACGAAGTTTGACTATTGGTGGTTAATCGGACATTTAATTTTTTATATTTTTTTTTACTGTTATTATGCTTTTTGCAAATATAGAAATCTATTCTTCGTTCTACGTTTTTTAAAATTTCAATATTCAAAATTCCTTGTTCGATATTCGATATTTTTAAAAATTTACATCAAATTACTTAATAAACTAAACAATGCAATATTAAGATTTGCTCACTCAGCACTTCAAAAGAATAACCGGATTACAGAAATCAACTACATCAGCTCACTCAACTCCAACCATCTATCTGATTTTTTATCAAGTTGTTTTATGATGTTAGCAATTCTAATTGACCATTTCTGAAGATTTTCCGAATCAGATTCTCCGCTATTTAATTTCTCCATTAATTCGGCCTTTTCTTTTTCTAATTCTTCAATCTCTTTTTCTAATGATTCGTATTCCTTTACTTGTTTGAAAGTTGGTTTTGAAGATATTGATTTCGGTTTTTCCTGTTTCGGATTTTCTTGCTTTTGAACTCGCCTGATTTTTTTTTCTTCGATTAGCTTTTTCTCACGATATTCAGTGTAATTACTATGATAATCCCTAATTTTTCCGTTACCTTCAAACACAAAGATATGGTCAACAAGTTTATCAAGGAAAAATCTATCGTGTGAAGCTATCAGCATACAACCCTGAAAATTTGACAAAAATTCTTCAAGTAAATTTAAAGTATAAATATCAAGGTCGTTGGTCGGTTCATCAAGAATAAGAAAGTTAGGATTTTTTATTAAAGTCATTAATAAAAAAAGCCTTCTTTTTTCTCCACCGCTTAAATTCGAGAAATAATTATACTGCGTTGTGTGTTCAAAACCAAAATGAAATAAAAACTGAGATGCAGAAATTTTGCCTTTATGAATTGGAATAACCTCAGCAATTTCTTTTACAATGTCAATAACTCTTTTATCGCCTTCTGCTTGCAATCCATCTTGTGAATAATATCCAAATTTCACTGTTTGCCCGGCAATGATATTTCCTAAATCAACTTTTTCGTTGCCCATTATCATATTAAATAATGTGGACTTTCCTACTCCGTTAGGTCCAACAACTCCAATTCGCTCTCCTCTTTTAAATGTGTAAGTAAAATCTTCCAGTATTTTAAAATCATCAAAACTTTTATGAATATTATTTATCTCAAGAATTTTCTTCCCTACTCTTTCAATTTTCACATCAAGGCTTTGTTTCTTTTCATCTAAGCGTTTTTTTGCTGTTTTTTCCAGTTCGTAAAATGAACCAATTCTTGATTTCGATTTAGTTGTACGAGCTTTAGGCATTCGCCGCATCCATTCCAATTCTTTCCTATAAGTGTTTTTTGCTTTCTCAACTTCCGATGCTTCAATAGCTTCACGCTCTGCTTTTTTCTCAATAAAATATGAGTAGTTTCCTTTATATTTATAAATGGATTGATTATCCAGTTCTAATATTTCATCACAAACAGTATCAAGAAAATATCTGTCGTGAGTAACCAAAAGCAAGCTCAATTTTGATTTAGAAAGCAAATCTTCGAGCCATTCAATCATTTCGATATCAAGATGATTTGTTGGCTCATCAAGTATCAACAAATCCACATCTTCAATCATTGCTCTGGCTAAAGCAATCTTCTTTTTCTGCCCACCCGAAAGCTCTGATATTTTTTGATTGATATTTCCAATTTTTAGTCTCGATAGAATTTCTTTAACTTTTCTTTCATAATCCCATGCTTCCATGGCATCCATTTTTAAGTTTGCTTCATCAAGATTTCGCTGATTTTCTTTATTATTATCAATTTCTATTGCTGATAAACATTCGGTATATTCCCTTATAATTTGAATGAATTTATTTTCAGAATTAAAAAGCACCTGAACTACAGTCAGAGAATTGTCAAATTCAGGATTTTGTTCAAGATAAGCAATTTTAATCTCCTTCCTGACAATCACTTCACCGGAATCAGGAATATCCCTTCGGGTAATAATATTTAATAAGCTGGTTTTTCCTGCACCGTTTTTAGCAATCAAAGCAATTTTTTGTCCTCGGTCAATTCCAAAAGATATATTTTCAAATAATAGCTTTTCGCCATAAGATTTAGTAAGATTTTCAGCTATCAAATAGTTCATGCTGCAAAGATATTAAGATTGAATTGGAAAGTTAATTTTTTGTTGATTTTATTAATAGTGGATGAA
>CAYLPA010000047.1:11922-17269 GCA_964385385.1 uncultured Saprospiraceae bacterium
ATTAAGATTGAATTGGAAAGTTAATTTTTTGTTGATTTTATTAATAGTGGATGAAAGGTGGAATCCATTTGCAATCGATACTCTTGAATTGTTAAATTGCTTATTGACAACTCAAATTAAAACAACCATTAGTTTTTCAAAGCACTCCAAACTCCAAGTACTCTAGGCACTCAAAACTTTAGGCACTTTAGGCACTTCATCTAAAAGCTATACCTGAATCTCATAAAGAAAATTTCGCCGTAATCACCAAATTCAGTTCCATCATTGCCAGTGAAAATCTGACCGCTAATCATAAACTCAACATCTTTTGAAAGAGAATAAGTAAATGTTGGACCGATAAAAGCTGACTTATCATTTGGATTATAAATAACTGCAAAGCTTCCAGCTAATAATGGTGTAATCGGATAGGACACACTTGCAATAGTTGCCACTCTGGCATTTGTAAGTCTTTTAGCTGATAGATCTGTGTTTAATAAAATATTTATTCCACCTGCTTTTCCGTTTGTCCCGTTACTATTATACAACATACCAAGATTAAACATTAAACTGTTTTTAAATGAGTAATTAGCTGAAATTCCGCCAACAAAAATCCCACTCGTATCACTAATATTTTCCTTTGGATAGAAATAAGTTGCTTCACCATTAAATCCTGCTCCTTTTATATCTCCTGAAAATCCTGCTCCTGCAACAATATCTTTTTGAACCAATCCACCTAAAATTTGCCAATCATAACCAAATTTATTAAACTTATACATTCCTGCAAAAGCCATTTTATCAATATCATCATCAATTTTATAAACAAATTCTAAAGATGAAGTCATTCCTGTATAATATTGAATTTTCAAGGCATCAGTACCGGGACGTTCTTCATAATCAAAATCAAAATATGAAAATGAGTTAAAAACATCATTAGGATTCCAAACCAAATCGATACCCCAATTAATTCTCTGCCGTCCTAATCTTATATTTAAATTTCCTTTAGTATAGTCAAAATAGATTCTGTCAACCATAGTATGAAGCAAAGCTGCATCGCTACTCAAAACAGTTTCGGATAAATCAAAATACCCATTGTCAATATTCAAAATTGAATCATAGTTCGGAATTAAATTAGTTAGCATTCCCCACTTTAATTGGTTTCTAACTCCAACAACCATAGTAAATTTATCATTGGGATACCATTTAAGATTTAATCTATTATGAATTAAATTATCTGTGAGTAAATTACTACCCGTATCAAGCCAGGCAGTTTGCATATCTTTCACATAGCCATATAATACCCATTTTTTTTCTTCTTCTTGAGCTTTTATTGAAAAAGACAATAAAACAAAAACCAATATTAATATCTTTCTAAAATGCATAATTTTATTATTAATCGGTTAAATATTATTTGCTGTAATATTTCGTACCTACGGCACTTGTTCATTCTTTGTGATTAATTGTTCTATAAATATTTCGCACCTCTGGTGCTTTTTTTAAAACGTTTTTTAATTATTTTCTCCTATTTTTTTTCTATTCCCCACAACCTGACTAGTACTAATATTTCGCATACTGCCTTTTGCCTACTGAATACTGCCTACTCCTTAGCCTTAAAACCGAAAAAAGTCAGTAGGAACCTCTGCCTAAATTAATTTTTCCACTCATCACTTTTCACCTTCCCATCCTCAACCGTAATAACTCTTCTTGCTTTTTTAACCACTCTTGCATCGTGAGTCGAGAATATGAAAGTTATGTTTTCTTCTTTATTAAGCTTTTCCATAATATTTAAAAGATTCTCTGTTGACTTTGAATCAAGATTTGCTGTTGGTTCATCAGCGAGAATAAACTTTGGCTTTGATGCTAAAGCTCTTGCAACTGCTACTCTTTGCTGCTGCCCACCTGAAAGTTTATTAGGACGAACATTAAGTTTATCTTCCATTTCAACGGATTTCATTAGCTCCTGAGTACGTTTGTCTCTTTCAAGTTTAGACTTACCTTGAAGCTGCATTATAAATTCAATATTTTCCTTTGCAGTTAAAACCGGAATTAAATTATAAGCCTGAAAAACAAAACCAATATTCTTCATTCTAAAATCTGTTTTTTGCTTTGAACTTAACATTCCAACATTAGTACCATTGATAAATACTTCTCCATTTGTAGCATCATCTAAACCACCCACAACATTTAAAAAAGTTGTTTTCCCTGAACCGGATGGTCCAACAATTGCAGCAAATTCACCTTCTTTAAAAGATAAGTCTATCCCGTTTACAGCATGAACCGGATTAGTGTTCTCATCATAAACTTTATGCAAATTTTTGATTTCTATTATATTCATCTTTTTGATTTTTTGTATTTCGATTTAAAATTCTTTTCTATTTAATCTGTTCTAATTGAATCAGCCGGATTCAGTTTTAACGCTTTATAAGCTGGGTATAAAGCTGAAATTATTCCTGTTAGAATTACCATCACTGATATTACTATTAAAGTTTGAAAATCAACTTCAGGATAGATAATTGCAGCAAAACCAATGGCTTCCAATCCTTCGCCCCACATGCTTAAATCCATTCCTACTCTTCCAAAATATATCGTTACAAAATAGCCAATGATAATACCCACAATACCTCCAGTAATTGACAGGAATATTGACTCAAGAATTATCATAAAAAATACTTTAACTCTATTCATTCCAATAGCCATGAGCATTCCTAATTCCTTAACTCTTTCAAGAACCACCATCAACATAGTGTTAACAATTCCAAAGCACAAAGCCAAAAGAATAATTATCACAATCATATACATATAGACTCCCATCAATTCATCCATATATCCCATTTCAGGGCTTAAGGTTTTCCAATTTTCAGTTGATAGTTCAGGAAAAAGTTTAGAAATTTCATTAGTACTTTGCTCTAAAAATTTATTGTCTTCAAGAACAATAGAAATCTCGTGATACATTCCTTCTTCAATTCCTGTTAGTCGGGCAATATCTGTATCTCTTACAAAAAGATTTGCTCCGTCATAGGCTGTATTGGAAGTTTTATAAATTCCTGCAACTCTAAAAGCTCCACTTGTTATATCTCCATTAATATCCTGTACAGTTATAACAACTTTATTTCTTAAACCTACATCAAGCTTTTTCGCCAACTTCTCTCCTATTACTACAGGATTTCGCTTAACACCATCAAAGTATGCTCCTTCAATAATTTTCTCATGAATATTGGTAACCAACTTTTCATTTTTAGTATCAATTCCAATAATTTTAACTCCCGTTCCTGTTTCGGCTGAGGCAACCATCGAATTAATGACAATTCTTTTCCCACATGATTTTACACCTTCAATTTTGCTAATTTCTGCAAGCTTGGCATCAGAATCATTTATTAAATATTTAAAATCATAATTCTCTTTAAACTTGGGCTTATGAAGCTGAATATGCGACATTTCCGTATTAATAACATCGTTTAATCGTTGAGCTATCCAACCCTTCATAAAAAAGGCTGAAAATACTCCGGCAAACAATCCTATTGCAACTGCAATGATAACTACAGAGCTTCTTAGTTTATTCCGCCAGACATTTCTCCATGATATTGACCAAATCATTTTTCTATATTTTTAGTTAAGTCTTATCTTAAAATTTTAAATTGTTATCCTCTCAAAGCATTAATAACTTTCATCTTCGTAATATTTATTAATGGGTAAAAAGAGATAAAAAATGTTAATACAAATATTATTATTGCTTGATTATAGAATACTAATGGTTCCATTGAAAATTTCATTACGGGTTCAAAACCATAACCAAGCATAGCTTCAGCAGCCTGACCTGTTAGTGGAACTGGATTTAAATAGAAATAATACACCAAAGGTAAAGCAACAATAACTCCCAGAGCAACTCCAACAAATCCAATCAACATAGTTTCAAAAAACATCATTCTTCTAACCAAAGCCTTTTTCATTCCTATTGCAATCATAACACCCATTTCTCTTTTTCTTTCCGACATCATCATCATGATAGTTCCAAGTATACCAAAGCCTATGACAAGGTATAAAACCAAAATAAAAACTGCTCCCGACTGTCGATCGCTTTCAATTTGCTGCACTAAAACAGGTTGCATTTCACCCCATGTCATTACTTCATAATCATCTCCAATAGCCTTTTTTAATCTTCTTTGAATTCCCGCCATTTTATCATGGTCGTCAACCATAATTGCATATGATGATAAAAGATCGTAAGCTGAATAAAACTCCTGACAATTCTTGATATCCATATAAACCAACATTTTATCAAATTCAGGATTAGGATGTTTTATAATCCCACGAATTGGATATTTTCCGGCGGCACTAACTCCATGATATCCCTGACTAATCATTACAAGAGTGTCTAAGATATCTAATTTCAAAAATTTAGCTAAACCACTACTAACTAAAACACCATCATCTCCCCTTTTCAAATATTCACCTTTTTTCAGCTTTGCTGTCACACTTGTTACTTTATCTTCATTCACAGGATCAATTCCAAGAACCATTGCTCCTTTTGTAATCTCTTCGGAAGAAGCCAGAGCAAAGGACTCTAATCTTGGTGTATAAAAATCAATATGTTCATCATTCTCTAATGCACCGACTATTTTCTCATTAGTCTCAAATGCATTGTTGATAGCTTGATTATCCCAATAACCATCCTTATGAATTTGCATTGAACCGGAGTAGAACTTCACTGCAATGTTTACCATATTTTCATAGGAACCTTCCTGCATCGAACTCATGAAGGCTGATAATAAAACACCAAAAAAGATTGATGCTACAGCAATTAATGTTCTCCTTTTATTTCGCCAAAGATTTCTCCATGCCATTTTTAAATTTTTCATCCTTATCGTTTTTCAATAACTAATGAATTTATCTTATACGTTTCATATTTTGTTGTGAGAAAAATGAATCGTCTATTTTTTTATTGAATTGCATTGAATTAAAAGTCAATATTGTTTTCTGACCTTTTTTCTCTGTAGGAATCATTTCCATTTTTGTTGGAATAATTCTGTCGCCCATTTTTTTCAAGTCATAGGCATTGTCAGTATTAACTAAATATCCATCTTCATCATAATATTTGCTTGTCCAAAAATCAAAACCATCAACTGTTATATAAGTAATTATTTTACCCCAAACAACAGGAGCATCCGGTTTTGGTATAAGTTCAATTTTATAGCAAATCTTTTCTCTGATTTTAACTTTACCTAATAATTTATGTGTATAATCCACAACTATTGATGACTGCTTAACCAAATCGTCATTCGTGAAATCAGAGCCCATCCACGATTGCATCATCATTGATGGAGGAATCTTAATCATCTTCTCAATTGAAGGAACCCAATTCCACATTTCTTTT
>CAYLPA010000048.1:0-5177 GCA_964385385.1 uncultured Saprospiraceae bacterium
GTGAAAATTGGTATTACTCATGGTGATTTTAACGGTATTGGCTACGAAATAATTATTAAAACTCTTATTGACCAGCGAATAAATGAAATTTGCACACCTATTGTTTATGGTTCGTCAAAAATTGCATCCTATCATCGTAAAACATTAAATATTTTAGATTTTAGTTTTAATCTTATTAAAAATGCAGATGTTGCAAATCCAAAACGACCGAATATTATAAATTGCTATAATAGAGAAGTTAGAATTGAATTAGGGAATTCCACCGAAGAAGCAGGAAATTTTGCATACTTATCACTTGAAGCTGCTACTGAAGATTTGAAAAATAATAATATTGATGTGATTGTTACTGCTCCGATAAACAAAAAAAACATACAGTCGGATAATTTCTCTTTTCCTGGTCATACGGAATATTTAGCTGAAAAATTCAATGCTGATGATTTTCTAATGCTGATGATTAGCAACAAAATTCGAATAGGTGTCATCACAGGACATATTCCTTTGAAAGATGTTTCTTCAAATCTAACACCTGAGCTGATATCGAGTAAAATCAGAATTATGAATGAATCGCTTAAAATTGATTTTGGAATAAGGAAACCCAAAATTGCTGTGCTTGGATTAAATCCACACTCTGGCGATGATGGTGTTATTGGTACTGAAGAGAAAGAGATTATTAGTCCTGTTATCAGAAAAGTTTTTGATGAAGGTATTATGGTTTTTGGACCTTTTCCTGCAGATGGATTTTTTGGAAATTCTAAATATACCGAATTTGATGGGATTCTTGCTATGTATCACGATCAGGGAATGATGCCTTTTAAAGCTATGTCATTTTCAGATGGAGTTAACTTTACTGCAGGTTTGCCAATTATTCGAACTTCCCCATCGCATGGTACTGCATACGACATTGCCGGAAAAAACCTTGCTTCTCCTGATTCTTTTAGAGCTGCCGTGTTTTTAGCTTGTGATATTTATAGAAAAAGAAAAGAATATAAAAAATTAACTAAGAACCCGCTAAAAGTTAGCAAATCTACTCAGGGTAATAATAATCGTGATGAGGAAAGTGAAAACAATAAATAGAACTTAGTATTAATTATGCTTAAAATTAACTACAATATATCTGACATCACAAAAATTGTTAAAGGTGAGCTAATATCTAAAAGTGAAACAAATGATAAAATTTCTGATGTTCTCATTGATAGCCGAAAACTTATTACTCCCGAAAATTGTTTGTTTTTTGCTTTAGTTAGCAAAACTAATGATGGACACAAATATATTGAAACGCTTTATAATAAAGATGTAAAGAATTTCATTATTTCAACACTTCCCAATAACATAAAAGTTTTTGAAAACATAAATATTATTAAAGTAAATAATACTCTAACTGCTTTACAATCTTTAAGTGCATCACATCGACAAAAATTTAATATTCCGGTAATAGGAATCACAGGAAGTAATGGAAAGACAATAGTTAAGGAATGGCTTTTTCAATTATTAAGAAAAGATAAAAAGATAATTAGAAGTCCGAAAAGTTATAATTCGCAAATTGGTGTTCCTTTATCTGTCTTACAAATGAAATCTGAGCATGAACTTGCTTTTTTTGAAGCCGGCATTTCCGAGACCGATGAGATGGATAAATTAGAAACTATAATAAGACCGAAAATTGGAATTTTTACAAATATTGGTGCTGCTCACGGTGAAAACTTTTTTCATGAAGCTCAAAAAATTAATGAAAAATTAAAACTTTTTACTAAGTCTGAAACTTTGATTTATTGTTCGGATCATATAGAAATAAAAGAAAGAATAATAGAATCTCAGGTTTTTAAAAAAATAAATATTTTTTCGTGGGGGAAAAATATAAATTCTGAACTTCAGATAAAAAGTGTCAATAAAAATAATAAACAAACAACTATTAAAGGAATTTATAAAAAGCAAAATATTCAAATAAAAATTCCTTTTATTGATGATGCTTCTATTGAGAATTCAATACATTGCTGGGCTTTTATGCTGTTTTTCGGATACCAACAAAATATTATTTCCGAACGCATGGAATCACTTTCGCCTGTTGCGATGCGGCTCGAACTTAAGGAAGGAATAAATAATTGCTCAATAATTAACGACAGCTATAATTCGGATATTAACTCTTTAAATATTGCTCTTGATTTTATGCTCCAGCAAAAACAGCATAGAAAAAAGACAATAATTCTTTCTGACATTTTACAAAGCGGAAAAAATGATGCTGATTTATATACCGAAGTTGCCGATTTATTATTTGAAAAAGGAATTAAACGTATTATTGGTGTTGGCTCGGCAATAAAAAGATATGCTAATAAATTTAATATTGAAAAAGAATTTTATGAAACCAGCGAGCAGTTTTTAAAATACTTTTCTACAAGTTCTCTGCAAGACGAAACTGTTTTATTGAAAGGAGCCCGAAAATTTGAATTTGAAAATATCAACAAAGTTCTTCAACAAAAGGCACACGAAACAGTTTTGGAAATTAACTTGAATGCTATTGCTCATAATTTGAATTATTATCGCTTACTATTAAAACCTACCACAAAAATTATGGCTATGGTTAAAGCATTTTCCTATGGTAGCGGAAGCTTCGAAATAGCAAATGTTTTACAATTTCAGAATGCCGATTACTTGGCGGTAGCTTATGCTGATGAAGGTGTGGAACTTCGCAAAGCAGGAATAACTTTGCCTATAATGGTGATGAATCCCGACAAACAAAGTTTTGATTCTATTATAAAATATAATCTGGAGCCGGAAATTTATTGTTTTAAAGTTCTTGATTTACTCGAAGAAGCTATTGAAAGAAACATTATTCAGGAAAACAAACCCATAGGAATTCATATAAAACTTGATACAGGAATGCACCGCCTTGGATTTGAAAGCCAGGATTTGGAAGTTCTTGTAAAAAAAATAAAAAAGAGCAAACATTTTTTTATTAAATCAATTTTTTCTCATTTAGCTGCCAGCGACGATAGAACTCATGATGATTTCACCAGACATCAGATTAAGCTATTTTCGGAAATGAGCAGTTCAATTAAATCAGAATTTAATTACAATATTTTATTGCATATTCTGAACTCAGCGGGCATAAGTCGTTTTGGTGAATCGCAATTTGATATGGTTAGGCTTGGTATTGCACTTTATGGTGTAGCTACTGATGAAAGCCAACAAAATGCTTTGCAAAATGTGAACACTTTGAAATCAACAATTTCTCAAATAAAAATCATCAAAGCGAATGAAACTATCGGGTATAACAGAAACTGGACTGCAAAAAAAGAAATGAGAATTGCTACAATTCCAATTGGATATGCCGATGGTTTAAACAGAAAGCTGAGCAATGGAAAAGGAAAGCTAATGATAAACAATAATTTTGCACCCATCGTTGGAAATATTTGTATGGATATGTGCATGGCTGATATTACTGATTTTGATGTTGAAGAAGGTGATGATGTAATTATTTTTGGAAATGATTATCCAATAAAAAAATTAGCCGAAATTCTGGAAACTATTCCTTACGAAATTCTTACAGGAGTCTCAAGAAGAGTGAAGAGAGTTTATTTTCACGAATAAAAAAACAGAGAAATTTCGATATAATCAAATAATTTTTAATTACATTCTATAGACCAAAGTATTAATATTCATTCCTGCACCAACAGATGCGAAAACAAGAGTATCGCCTTTGTGAATATTGTGCGGTTTCAACTTATCATTTAACAAAAGGTCAATCAAAGTAGGCAAGGTTGCTACTGATGAATTGCCCAACCATGAAATTGTCATCGGCATTATGTTTTTAGGCACATTAACAATATCATAAAGGCGGTAAAGTCTTTCTAATATTGCATCGTCCATTTTTCCATTAGCTTGATGGATGAGCACTTTTTTGATATTTCCAAGATGAGTATTACATTTTTCAAGACAGTCTTTTATAGCTTGAGGAACTCTTTCCAGTGCATATTGGTAAAGTTTCCTGCCATTCATTTTTAAAAAAATATCACAAATGTTTTCTTTGTCGGGTTTATTTGATTTGCCCATGTATAACATTTCAGAATGCAAAAGTGTGTCAGAGCGAGTTTTATGAGCTAATATTCCAATAGGTTTATCACTTTTTTTGGCTTCTAAAACGGTAGCTCCAGCTCCATCAGCATAAAGCATGCTGTCTCTGTCATGCGGGTCGGAAACTCTTGATAATATTTCTGCTCCTATTACCAATATCTTTTTTGCATCTCCTGATTTTATGAAATAATCTGCATGAATAAGACCTTGTAACCAACCTGGACATCCAAAAGGTAAATCGTAAGCTACAGTGTAAGGATTTTCAATTTCTAATTTATATTTTACTCGTGAAGCTAAACTGGGAACAATGTCTAATTGTTTATCGTTAGGCTTTACATCACCAAAATTATGTGCGACAATAATATAATCTAAGTCCTCTTTATCAATGTTTGCAGACTTTATGGCTTCAACAGCAGCTTGATAGGCAATATCAGATGTATTCAAATTGTCATCTACATGCCTTCTTTCTGAAATAGTTGTAATTTCCAGAAATTTATCAATTATTTCCTGGTTAGTTTGTTCGAGTTTCTTTCCACTTGTATCATAAAATTCATTGGAAAGAAAATCTTCATTCTTAATACGTTTTGATGGGATGTATTTTCCTGTGCCTGTTATTACACTGTAGATAGTGTTATTCATATCTGTCTGTTTTGCTGCTAACGTTTTGAATAAACATCTGTATCCAAAGCTATAGTGTTGCGTTTATTTTTATTTGTTTGCTTGTTGTGTTTTTTAAATTTTTTTTAACAGAAAAATTAGCAAAGTAATTTTATTCAACTTATTGCCCTTCAAGCAAAATAATTTGTATGAAAAGAAGAATTCTAAATTTTATTTTTTAGAATAGTTCTTTCAAAATAATTAATATTTATTAACGACTGCAGTTTTATTAATCTTGTCGTCTAACGACTATCTTCTTCTTTTGGCTTAGCTTTTTTTACTACAATTGTTCGTCCGTCAAATTCACTTTCATCCAAGGTTTCAATGGCTGATAATGCCTCTTCATCATTTGGCATTTCAACAAATCCATAACCTTTAGAACGTCCTGAGTATTTGTTAATAATAATTTTCACAGAACTAACTTCACCAAATGCTTCGAAAGCTTCTTTTAGTTT
>CAYLPA010000048.1:5277-16873 GCA_964385385.1 uncultured Saprospiraceae bacterium
TAATAATTTTCACAGAACTAACTTCACCAAATGCTTCGAAAGCTTCTTTTAGTTTAGGTTCTTCAGTGTTGAAATCTAATTTTGCTACAAAAATATTCATAAAAATAAAATTTAAAAAAGAATTATATAATTTCAGATAAAATAATTTTTCACAAAATTAAGTAATTTTCTTTTAACAAACAAATTAGTAAGTTTTTTTGTTTATGTTAGACAGAGAAAGCAATTTCATAAGAAATTAGTCTGAATGATAAATGGAGTGTGATTATTCTTTATAGCAACTCCAATTTTGACCGGCTGCACTGCCTTGTTTCTTCAACTCGCTTATGTAATTATCTACTTGATTTTCTGGTCCACAATAATCCGCTGGTTTATAACCTGAATTAGCTTCTACGCATACGGCACAACAAGTAACATCTTCTTTTGAGCAAGATGAAAATGCAATTAAAACAACTGCTAACAAGAAAAACAAAGAATGTGATTTTTTCATAGTTTTTGGGTTTTAGTTATTAAATATAATAGAAAAAATTAGTTATAAATATTCATCAAATATATGAATATTTGGGTAATACTAAAAATAATTAGGTAACAAGTATGATTGTAGTAGAGATTTTAATGTTTGTTTATGCGAGCAAAAGAAAGAAATAGTATTCTAAAGCTCAACACTCAGCTTTTCCCAGATAAGGTCCTTAAGTTTAGTTATTCCTTTTTCGGTAATTGAAGAAATAAAAGTGTATTGTACATCTGGTAATTCCTTTTGAACTTCTTTTTCGGTTTCGGCGATAAGTTCATCGTCGAGCATATCTGATTTTGTTATAGCCAGCAATCTTGTTTTATCTATCAGTTCGGGATTGTATTGTTTTAGCTCGTTTAACAAAATATTATATTCATCTTTGATGCTTTTAGTATCAATAGGAATCATAAAAAGCAAAATGGAATTGCGTTCAATATGCCTGAGAAATCTTAATCCAAGACCTTTTCCTTTGTGAGCATCTTCAATAATTCCGGGAATGTCTGCCATTATAAAAGATTTAAAATTGCGATAAGCAACAATTCCGAGATTTGGCTTCAGTGTTGTAAAAGGATAGTTTGCGATTTGTGGTTTTGCTGCGGAAATTACTGACAGAAGTGTTGATTTTCCTGCATTAGGAAACCCTACCAATCCTACATCGGCAAGGATTTTTAATTCCATGATTTTCCATTCTTCTATCGCTGGCTCACCGGGTTGTGAATACCTTGGCGTTTGGTTAGTAGAAGATTTAAAATGATTATTTCCTTGTCCGCCTCTTCCGCCATGAACTATTATTTTAGTTTCGTCATGTTCGGTGATTTCACATTGAAATTCGTCTGTTTCGGCATCTTTGATAACTGTTCCGAGTGGTACTTCAATAATTTGATTTTTCCCTTCAGCACCGGAACTCAAATTTTTAGTACCATTTTCGCCGTTTTTAGCAAAAATATGTTTTGTGTAGCGAAGATGAAGTAAAGTCCATAAATTTTTATTTCCTTTAACAATTACATGCCCGCCTCTTCCTCCATCACCGCCATCTGGACCACCTTTTTGGATATATTTCTCTCTGCGAAGATGAGCAGAACCTTCTCCACCTTTTCCCGAACGGCAACAGATTTTAATATAATCAACAAAATTTTCGTTAGGCATTTTCTTATTCTATTATTTTATAAATATCAGTATAATTTCTTCCGAGTCCATCGTAGTCAAGACCGTAGCCAACAATAAAATCATTAGGTATTTTCATTCCAATATAATCAATTTTAAAGTCTTTTACAAAAGCCTTGGGTTTGAATAAAAGAACAGCAATTTTTACTTCTGCAACTTCTTTAATAGCTAGGTCTTTAAGCAGAAAATCCATCGTAATTCCGGTGTCAATAATATCTTCAACAATAATAATTATCCTGTTTTTAATATCTTCGTTCAAGCCAATTAATTGAGAAACTTTTGCAGTTGTTTTAGTTCCTGAGTAAGATGCAAGTTTCACAAAAGAAACTTCACAATCGATATTTATTTTTTTCAGGAGATCAGCACCAAACACAAAGGCACCGTTGAGTATGATTAAAAATAATGGGTTTTTATCAGCAAAATCTTTGTTAATTTTTTTTGCAATATTTTCAACAGATTTATCAATTTCTTTAGCTTCTATCGAAATTGAAAATGACTTATCTTTTACTCTTATTGATTTCATGTGTTTAACTTTGATTATTTAACTGATTGTTTGATTTATAAGTTTATTAAGTTAAAATCTTCATCAGTACCTAACATGGAATACCCTCCCGATATATATCGGGATTATTCTTCTTATTTAATGTACATTTGTACATGGGCATTTCATATTCTGAATTATTAATAATTTGCAAAAATAATTTTATTTTATGAAGAATAACATAAAGTCCTATTAAAATTAAATCATAAAATCATATTAAAAAGCAATTAACGAAAAAAAATATCATATTTTTGTAAAAAAAATTAAACAAAATTTATACAGATGAAAGCGAAAGTTAGTATAATCATGGGTAGCACTTCAGATTTGTCGGTGATGGAAAAAGCTGCTAAATTTCTTAATGATTTAGAAATACCTTTTGAAATGAATGCACTCTCTGCTCATCGCACACCTGAGCAAGTTGAAGAGTTTGCAAAATCAGCAAAAACTAAAGGAATAAAAGTGATTATTGCAGGAGCAGGAATGGCAGCACATCTGCCGGGTGTAATTGCTGCTATGACTCCAATTCCTGTTATTGGAGTTCCTATTAACGCTTCGCTTGATGGAATGGACGCCCTTTTGGCTATAGTTCAAATGCCTCCCGGAATTCCGGTTGCAACTGTTGGTATAAACGGAGCATTAAATGCAGGAATTCTTGCAGCCCAAATGCTTGGAGTTGACAATGAAAATATTTTTGATAAAACAGTAGAATATAAGAATAATTTAAAACAGAAAATTGTTAAAGCTAACGAGGACCTCGGTAAAATTCAATACAAATTTAAAGTCAATTAAAACCTTGAATGAAAAAAATCCTAATTATTTTCTTTTGTATAATTACCCAGTTTTCAACTCTGATTGCAGGAAATGAAAACAATCCTATTGGTGGTCGTTCTGCTGCTTTGGGAAATGCTTCAGTAACTTTTTCTGACTTTTGGTCAATACATAACAATCAAGCGGGTTTGGCATATTTTGACAATATTACTGCTGGTTTTTATTATGAAAATCGTTTTGGATTAAGTGAACTTAGCTTAAAATCTGGAGCTTTTGTGTTACCAACAAAATCCGGTGTTTTTGGTCTTAGCATGAATTATTTTGGTTATAGCCAATACAATGAGAATAAAATTGGTCTTGCTTACGCTAAATCTTTCGGCAAGAAATTTTCTGTCGGAATTCAATTTGATTATCTTTCAACTCATATAGCTGAAAATTATGGCAATAAAAGTTTAGTAACTTTTGAAATTGGAATGATTGCCAAACTAACAGAAAATTTAAGCATAGGAACACATTTTTATAATCCTATTAGTGTAAAATTAAATGATTATAATGATGAAAGAGTTCCTTATGTTGGGAAACTCGGACTTGCTTATAATTTCTCCGACAAAGTTTTGTTGAGTGTTGAAACCGAAAAGGAAACTGATATTGACCCAATCCTGAAAGCAGGAATTGAATATAGATTGATTAAAGAAATTTATGTGAGAACAGGAATAACAACAAAACCCTTTGTTAATACTTTTGGATTTGGTATAAAATTAAAAAAATTGCAATTTGATTTTTCTTCTTCATTGCATCCGGTTTTAGGATATTCACCTCAAATATCATTTATTTATAATATAAATTAAAGCATTTGTGAAAGATAATAGAAGTATATTTCTTTTATTTATTTTCCTGATTTCAGGAAACTTGTCATTATTTGCTCAAATTACAGATACTATTTCCGGAGAGAATCAGATTCAGCAGAAGATTGAAAACATTGCCGAAAATACCGATGAAGAACTTGATTATTCAGAACTTATTGAAGGTCTTGAAGAACTCCTGAAAAATCCTATTAATCTTAACAATACAAATGAAAGCGAATTGAAAAGATTAATTTTTCTCAATGATTTGCAGATAAGAAATTTGCTTGATTATGCTAAATATCAAAAGAAATTTATTTCTGTTTATGAGCTTCAGGCAATAGATGGATTTAATCGAGAAATTATTTATAAAATATTGCCATACATAAGTATTTCGGAGCCTAAGAAAAAGCAGAAAATAAAATTAAAAAATGTTTTAAAGTATGGAAGAAGTGATTTGTTTATCCGTTACCAGAGAGTTTTGGAAGAGCAAGAAGGATATTCTGCTATTGACGATTCTACTTTAAATGCAAGTCCTAATTCACGTTATCTTGGAAGCCCCAATAAAATATATACACGATATAATTTTAGATACCGAAGAAATATCAGCCTGGGAATTACAGCAGAAAAAGATGCAGGTGAGGAATCTTTTGGTGGAACTCAAAAAAATGGTTTTGATTATTATTCCGCTCATCTTTTTTTGCAGGATTTTGGCACTCTGAAAGCTCTTGCAATTGGTGATTATCATTTGCAATTTGGTCAGGGGCTAACTTTATGGACAGGTCTTGCCTTTGGGAAATCATCAGATGCGGTGAATATTAAAAAACGTTCATCAGGTGTTCGTCGCTATTCTTCAGTTGATGAAAATAATTTTATGCGTGGTATTGCTACAACCGTTGGTATTAAAAATTTTGAAATCACAGCTTTTTATTCACTGAAAAAAGTTGATGCAAATATTTCAAGTACTGATTCCGTAAACAGCGAAGAGTATTTTATTTATTCATTACAGGAAACCGGCTACCATTCAACTCCTTCTCAAATTGAAGATAAAGATGCGATAAAAGAAAATATTTACGGAACTCACATTGCCTATAATAGAAAAGGATTGAATGTTGGAGTAACCGCATATAAAACAAAATATGATTCCGAATTAAAAGCCCCAAGCCAATTGTATAATAAATTTGATTTTTATGGTGATGAAAACACAAATTTCGGATTTGATTATAGTTATTCTGCTAAGAATTTTAATATTTTCGGTGAAGTTGCCCGAAGCGAAAATGGTGGTTTAGCCTATCTCAACGGATTATTGATAAGTTTGGATTCTCGGCTTTCATTTTCAATGCTACATAGAAATTATCAAAGAAACTATCAGTCGCATTATAGTAGTGCTTTTTCTGAAAGCAGCGAAAATGTAAATGAAAAAGGATTATATATTGGAATGCTTGCAAGCTTAAGCAGCAAATTATCACTCTCAGCTTATATTGACAACTTTAAATTCCCATGGCTGAAATTCAGAACCGATGCTCCATCAGGGGGAGTTGAATATCTTGTACAGTTAGACTATGATTTGAGCAGAAATGTAAATATGTACTTTAAGTTCAGGCAGGAAAACAAAAAAATTAATAATTCCGGCGATTTGAATGTTATTGATTTTTTAGATGAGAGAACAAAACAAAGTTACAGATACCATATTTCATATAGAGTCTCTCCTTCAATAGTTTTAAAAAACAGGATTGAATATTCAAGATATTTGGTAGGTAGTGAAGAATCTGATAATGGGTATTTATTTTATCAGGATCTTGCTTACCGACCTTCACAAAGACCTTTTACTTTTACTTTGCGTTATGCTATGTTTGATACCGATTCTTATGATTCCCGAATCTATGCTTATGAAAATGATGTTCTTTATGCTTTTTCAATACCATCTTATTATTATAAAGGAAGCAGAATTTATTTATTGTTGCGTTATAAGATTACAAAAAATATTGACTTTTGGCTAAGATATTCCCAAACATATTATAGCAATAAAGATGTTATTAGCTCTGGTTTAACACAGATTAATGGAAATAAAAAATCAGAAGTCAAAGCTCAGTTTAGAATTAAGATTTAGTCATAGAAGAATTATTGATTATTAATTAAGTTGAGTCTTAAATTTATTTTTTGAAACAGTGTCTTTTTATTAATTCCAAATTTTTCACATATATATGAGATAAATTCTCTTGTATCGGCAGGAGTTTCAGATAAACTTTTCAATCCACTTATCCCCTTTTCTTTGTATATATACTCTACAACCAAAGCACCTAATATATAAGTTGATGCTGAATTGGGATATTTGATAATTTCAGTAAATACCGAATCTGTAATTTCAGGATATTTTTCTTTAAATTCCGGTAACAATTGGTTAAAACTTTTGTTTTTACTTCCACCAAAATAAGTTGTCATACCTTCACCAAAAAAAACACCGGATTTTAAAAAAGGGTCAATAATAAAATGTGCAAATTCGTGCGGATAATTGAAAGTACCTAATCCTGAAAGAAGCATTCGCCCGTCATGAAATACTCGTCCATTAGTATAGCCCATATAGAAAAAATTAAAGCCTATGATATAACCTAATTCATTAGGAGAATTACAAACAACATAAGTAATGGGATCGCATTCTGTATCAAAAAGCTGAGACAAAGAATCAACAAAACTGGATGCTTTTTTTATTTGTTCATAATCAAGTTTCAAAGTAGGCTCAACAATGTAATTGATCCTTTCTGACGAAAATTTTTTCCAACCAGATGTTCGTCGTTCAAACAGATTGGTAAGGTACATCTGTCCATCTTTTTCATAAATTCCGACTTCAGTAATAGCATAAGGATTATAGTTTGATTTGGTAACAGTAGTAGGTTTAAAACTAAAATTCCAAAAGGCAGTTGTAATACGGCAGAAATTATCTTTATAATAAACTGAAAGAATATAAGGTTTAAGATAATCCAATAATTGTTTTGGTGGATATTGAAATAATGCCCCATAAAACAGTGCATATTCGTTTCCCCAGCGTTTGATATCTTCCGGATTCCAATAGGTTCTGCGAACAGAATCATTTTCTGTGTAAAGAAAGTTAATCCAAAACTCTACAAATGGGATATAAGAAGGATTAATTGAAGTATCTGCTAATGAATGCAGGTAATATCTAGGTATAGTATCTTTATTTTCCTGACCTTTCAGTTGTATTGAAAAAGTCAAAAGCATAAAAAGGAAAAAAAAACTAATGTGTAATTTTTTCATGGGTCTTATTGTTTCTTGCTTCTCTGATTAATGTATTTTTATAAACTATAATATTCATGCTTTTATAATTCAAATTTAGTAAATGTTTTCTAAATAACCTTGAATAATATTTTATCTTTGATAATAAAAAAATCATTTCTTTTCAAGTTTTGATGATTTTAGGTTAAATAATGTACAAAATATGGATAAATAATCTTTCATTAAGAATTAAAACATTTTATATTGCAATCACTTTTTTTAACATTATTTGCATAATATAAAATTATAACTATTTTTGTAGGCTCTGAAAAATTAGCAAGAAAATTATTTATTAACTAAAAATTATAAAAATGTTAAAAGGACATCCGAAAGGACTATTAGTAGCCTTCTTTTCCAATATGGGAGAAAGATTTGGCTTTTACACTATGATGGCAATTCTTGTTCTTTTTCTTCAAGCAAGATATGGTTTGTCTGAAGAAGAAGCTGGTGGTTATTATAGCTGGTTTTATTTTGGTATTTATGGTTTAGCTCTAGTTGGAGGACTTATTGCTGATGCTACCAACAAATATAAATTGGTAATTCTCTTCGGAATTATTATTATGTTTACCGGTTATGCAATAATGTTTATTCCCGGCTTAACTCTTACAATTACTCTGGTAGGATTGTTTACAATTGCCTTTGGTAATGGGCTTTTCAAAGGTAACCTTCAGGCAGTTGTTGGGCAAATGTATGACGACCCTAAGTACTCAAAGGTTCGTGATACTGCCTTTATGATATTTTATATGGGTATTAATGTTGGAGCCTTTTTCGCACCATTTGTTGCAACCGGAATAAGAAACTGGTTTTTGAAAACTCAAGGATTTCTTCATGATGGCAGTCTTCCTGCTATGTGCCATGCTTATAAAGACGGAAATTTAGCTGATATTACACCATTCCAAACTCTTGCCGATAAAGTTAGCCTTAATGGAGCAGTTACTGACCTTGGAGAATTCGCTACCACATATGTTGCCGCCTTTTCAAAAGGTTATAATTATGCTTTTGGGATTGCTGCCGGAGCAATGATAATTTCTCTTTTGGTTTATGTTATATTTCATAAACATTTACCAACTAAAGAAAAATTAGCTAAAGAAGTTAAAGTTGATGCTTCAACAACTGAATCAAAAGCTCCAATAATGAGCAAAAAAACTATTTCTGTTATTTTCTCATTTATTATTGGAATTGCTATTGCACTTGTAATCTACATTCCATCCGGAAATATCGATGTTGCATTTGCTGTTGGTCTTTTTGCTGTTTTTGTTGCCTGGCTTCTTCAAGCTTCAACAAAAGAAGAACGTCCACGAATATCAGCACTGCTATTAGTGTTTGTTGTTGTGATTTTCTTCTGGATGTCTTTTCATCAAAATGGCTTAACATTAACATTGTTTGCCAGAGACTACACTGTTAAGGAAGTAGGTCCTTTCACAAATATATTCTTCAATCTTGAATCAATTTTAGCATTTATTGGTGCTATTGCAGGATTCTTTATTTTAGTCTTACGTAAAAAAATTATTGAAAAACTTATTGGAATTGCAATGCTATTAGGTTTAGGTTATTTAACATATTACTATGTTAATTCTTATGACGCTTTGAATGCTATTGCTCCTGAAATTTTCCAATCTTTCAATCCATTATTTATTGTTGCTTTAACATTTCCAATAATGGCATTTTTCACATTTTTAAGAAAGAGAAAAATGGAACCTTCTACTCCCAAGAAAATTGGTATTGGTATGGTTATCGCCGCTCTTGGTTTTGTGTTAATTCTTGTAGCTTCACTTAAATTGGTTTCACCTCATGAATTACAATATGTCGATGAAGTAGGAAAACTACAATATAATCCGGTACCGGATTCTTCAAGAGTTATGCCTTATTGGCTTATGAACAGTTATCTTATCTTAACAATTGCTGAGCTATTCCTTAGTCCAATGGGTTTATCTTTTGTTTCAAAAGTAGCTCCATCGAGATTCCAGGGTGTGATGCAAGGTGGTTGGTTACTTGCAACTGCTGTAGGTAACAAACTTTTATTTGTTGGAAGTTTCTTCTGGGGCAGATTAGATTTATGGCAACTATGGGCAATATTTATTGTTTGCTGTGTTCTTTCTGCAATGTTTATTTTCGCAATAATGAAAAGACTCGAAAGAGTTACATTAGGTTCATAGAATATTAAAATTTAAAAAAAAGCAGGACAATGTCCTGCTTTTTTTTTGTAATTTCGAATCTGTAAAAGTATTTAGAATTGTTTCAAATGCAATATCCCTGGCAACATAATCGCCGATTCAACGCCTATGCTCAATACTTCAAACAGCAGTTTGGGGAAAGAGTTCAGAAGGTTACAATTGATGCAGGTTTTACTTGTCCGAACCGTGACGGAAGTTTAGGCAAAGGTGGTTGTACTTATTGTAATAACGATGCTTTTAATCCTTCTTATTGTAATTCGGATAAACCAATAAAGCAACAAATAGAAGAAGGAATAGAATTTCATGCAAATCGTTATCGCAGAGCAAATAAATTTCTTGCTTATTTTCAGGCTTATTCAAATACTTATAAACCTTTAAAGGAACTAAAAAAGATTTATGAGCAGGCACTCGAAATTGATGGAATAATTGGGCTTGTGATAGGAACAAGACCCGATTGCATTGATGATGAAAAGTTAGAGTATTTTAAAGAATTATCGAAAAAATATTATATCATAATTGAATACGGCATTGAATCGTGTTATGACAAAACTTTGAAAAAAATAAATCGCGGACACACTTTCAAGCAGTCTGTTGAAGCTATAGAAAAAACAGCTTCTTACGGTTTGAAAACAGGTGCTCATTTAATTATCGGTTTGCCCGATGAGACAAAAAAAATGATATTGAAAGAAGCAGAGATTTTATCAAAACTACCTTTAAATAATATTAAATTTCATCAGCTTCAAATTATCAAGGATACTCAAATGGCTAAGGATTTCAGAAAAGCTCCCGAACAATTTTCTTTTTTCTCACTTGATGAATATGTCGATTTTATTGTTGACTTTCTTGAAAAGCTAAATCCGAAATTTGTTGTTGAAAGATTTGCCGGAGAAGTCCCGCCAAGATTTATTGTTGGAAAAAGTTGGGGTTTGATACGAAATGACCAAATTCTTCAAAAGGTTGAAAAACGACTTGAAGAAAGAAATACATGGCAAGGGAAAATGTGGGAATAGGCAGTGGAAAAAATAGCAGGAGTAAGAGCAGCAGGGGAGCATGCTCCCCTGCTGCTTGGCAAGTTGTTATTTTACTGTTTCTTCAATAGATTTCCATAGTAAATCGGCTGATTTTTGCCATGAAAATTCTTGTTTTCTTAACTTTCCTTTTTCAATTAAATCCTTTCTTAAATTTTCATCTGTTGCAATTTTTTGCATTGCATCAGCAATTGAATCAACGGAAAAAGGATCAATAAACAGAGCTGCATCTCCGGCAACTTCGGGCAAAGATGTAACATTTGAAGCTATCACAGGAGTTTCGCAATAAAATGCTTCAACAATTGGAATTCCGAAACCTTCGAAATAAGAAACAAAAGTCATAGCCAAAGCTGAACCTATTATGTTTGCAAGCTTTTCTTCAGAAACCCGCCCGATGAAGATTACATCATCGGCAAATGTCATTTGCTTATATGCATTTTCAATATCTTGTGTCCACCATTTTTTTTCTCCTGCAATCAAGAGTTTGATTTCGGAATTATCTGTTTGTTTGAATTTGTCAAATGCTAAGAAAAGATTAGAAAGATTTTTTCTTGGATGAAGCGAACCAACAAAAATAAAATATGGTTTGCCTTTAGAATATTTTTCTAAGGTTTCTTTCTTAATTAGTTCATTAGGGGCATTGAAATTTTCGTTTGCTCCATTGAAAATTACATCAATTTTTTCTTTTGGAATGGAGTATTGTTTAATAATATCAGATTTTGAAAATTCCGAAACAGTTCCAATTCTTTTTGCTTTTTTTGCAAACTTAGGGAAATAGTATTTGTAATATTTCCTAACAAGCCAAGGCAAATCTTCGGGATAGTGTTCAAAATTCAAGTCGTGAATTATTGCAAGAGAAGGAATTTTTGTCCTTAGTGAAAGATAACCATCGGGCGAAAGAAAAATATCCGGTTTTATTTGCTTAAGAATTTTTGTAACCGAAAATTCAAACCATAGATAAAACAAAAAAGGATGCCTTGCAGGAGGACCAATAACAATAGGTTTTATGTTTTTGGAAAAAATAAAATCTTTATCAAATTTTCTATCAAAAATAAAAATAAATTCATGCTCAGGATGTTGTTGTGTGATTCTTTTAAGAGTTTCAAAAGAGAACCAGCCAATGCCCTCGAGCTTGTTTTTTATAAGCAATCGTGTGTTTACAGCAATTATCAAATCAGAGTTTTTTTTATTTTACGAAAATAATAAAAAAATTAAGATATAAATAATTCAATAACTTTCGGCTAAATTTTATTTTGATGTGCTAGAGTAGTTTCTAA
>CAYLPA010000049.1:0-7951 GCA_964385385.1 uncultured Saprospiraceae bacterium
CCTGAGCCAAACCCTCCCAAAGGAAATATAAATGTTGGCACATCTGTGCACAATTATGCAGGAGGAACAATAGTTTCCATACCAGATTATTCCACCGGATTACAAATAAATTATTGTTTTAAAAACAAGTTTATTGTTGAAAGCGGAATAATGTATATGAGAAGAAATTATTATAAAAAAAGAGATAGAGATACAATATTGAAATACACACCAACAATAAATCTTTTAGCGGACCATCAATATATAATAAAAAATAGTAAATATAATAATATAGAAATACCAATTAATGTCGCAGTATATTTATTAAAATCAAGAATAATATTTAAAGTCGGGGTTAATATTTGCATTATTTCTTATCAAAATCATTATTCCAAAGATATATATGGAATAGAAAATGAGTATAATAATTGGAAGATTTTCGAAGAATACAATTTGTTTTTCCCATCAGCAAACATCGAATTTCCTTTTAAAATAAAGAATTTTGGTTTTAATGCATATTTTACTTATTTCGAAAAATTTAACAAAAATTATGATATTAATTTTGGGTTAAATTTTAAGTTATTTGATATAAAAAGCAGATGATTTCTAATAGCAAAGCAAAACATTATGGAATGACTTTATCTCTTGGCCTTAAATATGCTTTAACAAAATGACAACCTACTTTAACAACAATAATCCTTATACAACCTCCTGAAGACAAATAAAAAATTAGCCCCTATCATAAGTTATATTTTTTTTATAATTAAATTTGCATAATTAGAAAATCACACAAAAACTCAATGCATAAAATTAAAATATGACATTAATAAAATCAATATCAGGAATTCGCGGCACAATAGGCGGCAAAGTTGGCGATGGAATCAATCCTTTGGATTTAGTTAAGTTTACTGCTTCATTTGCAACTTTTATTAAAAATAAATCTTCTAAAGAAAAGATAAAAATTGTTATTGGTCGCGATGCCCGTATTTCAGGAAAAATGGTAGGCAAAGTTGTTTCAGCTACCTTAAACGGAATGGGAGCAGACGTAATTGATTTAGGTTTATCAACTACTCCCACAGTTGAAATTGCCGTTACAGACCTTAATGCAAACGGTGGAATAATTATTACGGCAAGCCATAATCCAAAACAATGGAACGCCCTTAAACTCTTGAATAATAAAGGTGAATTTCTTTCTGCTGATGAAGGAAACAAAATTTTATCTGTTGCCGAAAAAGAAGATTTTGTTTTTTCTGAAATAGATGAACTTGGAACATACACAAAAGATAATTCATATATTGAAAAGCATATAAAAAATATTCTTGCTTTGCCTTTGGTTGATGTTGATGCAATCAAAAAAGCTAAGTTTAGAGTTGTTATTGACGGCGTGAATTCTACCGGTGGAATTTCTATACCTCCCCTTTTAAAAGCATTAGGCGTTGAAAAAGTTGATGAATTGTTTTGTGAACCAAGTGGAATATTTCCTCATAATCCGGAACCTTTGCCCGAAAATATTGGTGATATTTCGAAAATGATTGTCAGGAATAATGCAAATCTTGGATTTGTTGTTGACCCTGATGTTGACCGACTGGCAATAGTTTGCGAAAATGGTGTTGCTTTTGGCGAAGAATATACTTTGGTTGCAGTGGCTGATTATATTTTGCAAAACACAAAAGGAAATACAGTTTCAAACCTGTCATCAACAAATGCTTTGCGTGATGTTACCGAAAAAGCCGGGCAAAAATATTTTGCTTCGGCAATTGGCGAAGTAAATGTTGTAGAAAAAATGAAAGAAGTTGATGCAGTGATTGGTGGCGAAGGAAACGGTGGAATTATTTATCCCGAATTTCACTACGGTAGAGATGCTTTGGTAGGAATAGCTTTGTTTTTGACTTATCTTGCTAAATCAGGAAAATCATGCTCAGCACTAAGAAATGAATATCCAAATTACTTTATCTCTAAAAACAAAATTGAACTTACTCCGGAAATTGATGTGGATAAAATATTAAATAATATTGCAGAAAAATATAAAAATCATCCTGTAATTACCATTGACGGAGTTAAAATTGAATTTGACAAAAGCTGGGTTCATTTGCGAAAATCAAACACTGAAGCAATAATTCGTATTTATGCTGAAAGCGATTCACAAATTACAGCAGATAATCTGGCAAATAAAATTATTGGAGATATTAAAGCAGTGGGCAATAAGCAGTAGGCAAATTGAGCAAGAGTGAGTGGGTTTCTGACGGACTCCCTTCGGTCGGAAGGGGAGAATGGGTGAGTGGGAGAGCCTGAGAACACGAGTAATCCAGACGGACGAAGCAAGCTTCGATAGAAACGAAAATAAATGTTAAAATAAATTAAGACATAATTTAAAAATCAGGAAAAGGATGGTTTATAAAAATTTTAGATTAATAATAATTTTTAGAATACTTTTAATTATTGCATCTGCATTTTTATTAGTATATCTGGTTTACAGGACTACATATGTAGTTAGTACTGTAATTTTATCAATATTAATTGTTTTTCAAATTTATGCACTTGTAAGATATGTTGATAAAACCAATCAACGATTAGCTCATTTTCTGGAAAGTATCAAGTTTTCTGATTTCACCAGTTCATATTCTGATAAAGGAAAAGGTAAAAGTTTTAACAGGCTAAATTCTGCCTTTAATGAAGTGATTCGTAAGTTTAATAAAACAAGGTTGGCTGAAGAGGAGCATTTTAATTATTTGCAAACCGTTGTTCAGCACGTAAAAATTGGAATTCTTGCATATAAAAGAAACGGCGATGTTGATTTATATAATAATACAGCAAAAAATATTTTCAAAATCTCAAATCTTAAAAATATAAAAGAGCTAAAAGATGTTGACCCCAATTTGATGGAATTATTATTAAAAATTGAAGCTGGCGATAATCATCTTTATAAATTATTTATTGACAACGAAATTCAGCAGTTGTCAGTTTATGCATCAGAGTTCCGATTGAAAGGCGAAGAATATATTTTGATTTCCATGCAGAATATATATTCCGAACTTGAAGAGAAAGAAATTGAATCATGGCAAAAACTTATTCGGGTTTTAACACATGAAATAATGAATTCTATAACTCCGATTTCTTCGCTTGCTTCCACTGTAAAAGAATTGCTTGCTGAGGAAGATGGCTCACCTTCTAGTCTCGAAAATATTGATGCCGAAACAATCGAGAGTGTTCACGAGGCTTTAAAAACCATTGAAAGCAGAAGTATGGGGCTTTTAAATTTTGTTGATGTTTACAGGAATCTTACCAGAATTCCAAAACCTAATTTTAGACATTATAAGATTAGAGATTTGTTCGACAAGGTGGAGCAATTGCTTGTTCCTAAGCTCAAAGAGTTGAATATTGATTGCAAATGTGAAGTTTATCCCGAAGATTTGAAACTTACTGCCGACCCTGATTTGTTGGAGCAGGTTCTAATAAACCTACTCATTAATGCAATTGATGCTGTTGCAAAGACTGAAAAACCAATTGTAAGAGTGCAGGCATCGGTTCTTCCAAGCGGAAAAATTTGTATAGAAATCAGAGACAACGGACAAGGGATAAAACCTGATATTATTGATAAAATTTTTATTCCCTTTTTTACTTCAAAAAAAGGTGGCTCTGGAATTGGCTTGAGTTTATCTCGCCAAATTATGCATCTTCATAAAGGAAAAATCTCAGTAAATTCTCAGGTTGATAGTGGAACGATTTTTAGGTTGACGTTTTAATAAAATCAAATATATTGAAATCACAATTAGTTATGAATAAAATTTTTAATACTGCATTAATTTTGCTAATTCTTATTGGTTTGACTAATTGTGAAGTAACAAAAGGTTTTAAGTATTTATCTCAAAAAAAAGTTGAAGTTTTTAGTTATAGAAATGGAGCAAAGTCTATCTCATTTGTTAGCAATCATCACATGGGCAAAACTCAATATTATGAAAATTTAGAAGCTGTTGTTAAGTATTATAAAAGCAAAGACTATATTATTTTTTATGAAGGAATAATAAAATCTGAACTTACTGACTCGATTTTAATTGATATTGAGCAACGAAAGTTTAGAAAGTTTCTTGGATTTCTTCCTAAGAGTGAAATTTACGATTCTGTGAGTAATAATTACAAGCTTTTAAAAAAGTTTGTTCCACAGCCAAAAAAAGAAGAATTAGGAATTGACACAAGTGATGTTCAAGTTGATGTTTCTGTTACAAAACTAATTGAAGAATATGAAACGAAATATTGGGAAGTCCCTTTAGACAGCATTGATATGAACACTCCCATTAATCAAAATACTAACAGAAATTGGTATATGAATGATTTTATGAAAATTGCTATCGATTCAAGAAATGAGAATCTTGCTGAAAAAATTCTAACACTTCCCTATAATAAAATATTAATTATCTACGGTGCTACTCATAGAAAAAGAACATTTGAAATTCTAAAAAACAAAGATGTTAATTGGGAGAAAATTAATAAAGTTTTTTATAATAAAAGAAGAATAAAAAGGCTGAATTGTGGTTGATAGGGAATAAACTTTGTTTCTGGAAGTTTGTTATTCTATTACCAATTTTTGGATTTCAATCATCTCAGCATTATAAATTTTTATTAGGTAAACTCCTTTTGAATAATTACTCAAATCTATTTGCTTAGTTGTATTTCCGGCCAAAGTTTCTGAATGGATTAATTGCCCTGAAATATTATAAATGTTTATTGTAGCTTTTTTGTTTTGCATATATTCAATTGAAAATAATCCGCTTGTTGGATTTGGATAGACTTTTAAATTAGCTTTATAGTTTTCTAAAGTAATAATATTTGAGATTACACCACCTCCATTCTTAGTTTTATAAAACTCATTACCAGAAGCCCATCCTGCAATGAATCCATGAGCTTCATCTAAGAAAAATATATCATAAATATTATCAAAGAAAGAATTTGAGTTGCAATCTGAATATTGGTTTTGCCACGTAGCCCCTCCATCAATTGTGTTTTTTATACGGAAAATTCCACTAAAATAACCAATTGTATCATTTGTGAAAGTCAACTGACCAAAACAATTTGGTGCATATACAATCGATTTTAAAAACCAATTTGTACCAGCATCAATAGTTTTATATATCAACATACTATCCGGCGAAAAAGTACCTTCAGGAGCACTACAATATCCAATACTGTCGCTAGGGAAGCAAATATTTGATACTCCTAAATATGCAACTTGAAGTGGATGTGTTACTATTTGTTGTGTCCAAGATAAACCACCGTTGTCAGTCTTGCGTATAGTTGAATCGCTACATATAAAACCTATATTTTCATTTGAAAAATCTGCTGAAAATCTGGGTTCAATATTAAGCGTATCTATTATATTCCAATTGTTTCCGGAATCTATAGTTTTAGCTAAAATGCCTTTAGCAGATATTGTATATCCAATATTATTACTTGGGAAATCAATAAACATAACACTATCAAAATTAACATTTAAGTTTGTCCAAGTATTACCTTGATTTGTTGTTTTACTAATACCATGCTCTCCAATAATAAAACCTGTGTTATTATTTAAAAATACTATATCACTTAAATTTGGTGGTGTGTTTATATAATTCCATGTTGAACCTGTATCGATTGTTTTATATAAAGATAAAGAATAAGATATTCCAAAACCAGTGCTTTGATTTACAAAATATATTTTAGTTAAATTTATTGGTTGAGTAGTATCCATTGGGCAATACACTCCTTCCCATTGAGCATAAGTTGTTTTGAATGTTGTCAAAAAACAAAGTAAAAATGACATCGTGATTAGTAAAGTATATTTTTTCATAATTTTTTTTCCAAAGCTACAAAAAAAATATAACAAACATACTTGAATACATAAACTTTTTTTACTTTCTTAATGGTTTAATGTTGCTTGTTTCTTTGTCTGTTAGTATTTCTGTTTTTGGATTTTCATCACATTCATGACACACATAATCACCATGAGGAAAATCCAAATTATTATCTATTCTTGTAGAAACATCATTTAGGTCTGGAACTCTATTAACAAATCTTCCTGAGCTTAGTGAAACATCTTTGCCGCAATGATTGCAGACTTCAATAATAATTTCGTTTTCAATTTTTGTCATATTATTAATTTAAAATTTGAAAAAAACAACAATTAGTTTATCACATCTAACAATATTTCACTCCCTGATTTCCTTATCTAATAAATCAGCAAAGAAGTTGCAAATAAGTTTATGTTCTTCTTCTTTTGAAATCTTTGTTTTGAAAATAATTTCTGATTTTTTGGATGATAATATTCCCTTGATTTCGGTTCTAAGAGTTCCTTTATAAGATGTTAAACGTGATTTCAGATATTGAATGTCAGATAATGTTATACTTTTAAACCAATAGCCTTTAAAGATTTTTTTATAAGCAATAAGTAGTTTTTCAGCACTTACTTCAATTCCTTTTGGTGGCATATCTCGTAGCATGAAGTAGGGAAATAAAAGAAGCAAAAAGTGAACAATTGGTAAAAACCAAATTTCCTTTGGGAAGGAATTCATTAGCATTGAAATTATTTCGCCAAGAGCTATCAGAATATTTCCTATTGAAAATATCCAAATAAGAAAAAAACGAAGAATCGCATCTACACAGCCCAATTTAAAAGTAAAGACCTTGTTTCCTTCTTTTGATAAATAGAATTTATTAATTAGTAGAATATTGCTTAATTCTTTTGATATTTTGAATTCTTCGGTCAATATTAATTATTTTTTGTTAACAATTTTATTTATCGTTATCTTCTTTTTCTTCGACTGCTTGGTGGGTTATATTGTGTGAATTCTATTTTTAATTCAGTAGCAATTTTTTTAGCAAATTCAAATGCTTCTTCGCTATTGAGAAAAGAATGTATTAATTTTTTTTGAGTATGGTTTTGGTTTAGTAAATGAACTTCATAATTTCTTTCGGTAATTGCCATCTCTCTGTTTGACCTGCTAAATGTGCTTGTACTTATATCGAAACTTAAGACAGTAATAAAAGGATAATTTTCTATAGATGTCCAATTTCCATGCTCAAATAAATTGAAATACTTTGAGTATTCCATTATCTTTTTATTTTTAATATCAATCGATATTCCATGAGTAGAAAATACGATGACTCCACCAATTAGAAGTAGGATTATGCCAATAAATATTTTTGAAATACTTAGTTCATTTATTCCAACTACCATCAAATAAATGCTTAATAAGAAGAAAACAAATCCTCCACCTCTCATTCCTGAGCCAAACTCTTTTCCTAACTTATTTTTTATGATTGTTTGCATTTTTAGAAAATTTTCTGTTTAAGCCAATTTGAAAATTTCTTTGAATATACTAAGATTACAAAGATTGAAATATAAAGTATTATGCTCCAAATATTCTTCGGAAGCATTTCTTTGTACATATTAAAATCTCCTGTAAAATTTATAATCACACTTGATATTGAACTGATAAATTCCGGTGAGTAAATAACAATAAAGTATAGACATAAAATAACAACAGAAATTTGAATAATGTCGCTTTTGTTTAAATTTATTGTTTGAATTTCATCACTTTCTTCTTTTATCACTTTCTTTGATAAGTATTTTGATTTACTAATTAACAACAATCCTATGATAATTAGAAGAGCAACTATAACTAATATAGTAAGAACAAAACTATAATCAGATGGGTATTCATTCATGTAATTAAAACTAAAGTTAAGGTGTTCGAATAAACTTAAAAAAGTTTTGAAAATTATTCCAATTCCAAGAATAATAAATGCTATTTGAATTATTTCGGATTTTTTCATCTGTTGAAAATTTGTTAAGCAACTATTTTCCAAAGATAAAATAAAAATAATAAAATCTAATGTGAGTTAAATTAATGTTGGCAAGAATATTTGCCAAAATAATATAAGAAAAATTGTAATGAAAATTTTGAAGAAAGCTCTACTATTTCTTCCTGTAATTTTT
>CAYLPA010000049.1:8051-16762 GCA_964385385.1 uncultured Saprospiraceae bacterium
AAAAATTGTAATGAAAATTTTGAAGAAAGCTCTACTATTTCTTCCTGTAATTTTTGTGATTACTGTCGCTTCCACCGCATCTGTTACTACTACCACTGCTTCTGTTATTACTACCACCGCTTCTGCTGTTTCCAATGCATCTGTCTTTGTCCTTTTCCAAGCAGACTTAAGGTTCTGTTGTAACTTTTTTTGGAATGAAGTTTGTAAGAAAAGTTCTGTTATATTATTATCGTTTTTAGATTTTTTACTAATATTGTTTAATTTAAAATTACTATTATGAAAAAGATTTATCCATTGTTTATTTTATTAATTTTTATTATTTCCTGTCATAAAGAAGAACCTATTAAATTCAAATTTAGTCAGGATATTTGTATAGCTGTAGATAATCATCCTGATTATTCGTTCAATATAATAGACTACGACTCTTCTATATTAACTCTGCATTTAGGATTCACCGATGCAATTACCCCCAACGGTGATGGACTTAATGATATATTTCATATTAAGAATTTACATGATTGTAGTAGCATAAAGTTAACAATTTATGATAGATTTAAAATGCAAATTGCATATTTTGATGACTATCAAAATGAGTGGGATGGATTTTATAGTAATTATAATGAAAACAATTTACCAAATAATGGATTATTACATTATGAACTAATTGTTGATTCACAGATTAAACTTAATGGCTCTTTTGTAGCAATTTATGATGATAATTATGATGATGATTATTTTGATATGTCAATAAAGTACATACCTTGTAAAGATTATATTCAAATACTAGATCCATTTGATCCGGTAATTCATTTTATCCATTAATATAAATGTAAATAAAGTGTAGCACTACTTTTTCCTGTAATTTTTACGACTACTGTCGCTTCCACCGCTTCTGTTACTACTACCACCGCTTCTGCTGTTTCCACTGCGTCTGTCTTTATCTTTCTTCCAGTCAGGTTTATTGTTTCCGAAATCTCTCTTCTGCCATGAAGGTTTACTTTTTGGGGATGGAGAAAACGAAGGTTTTTCTTGTGAAAGTTCTACTGATAGTTTTATCCCTTCAAACTCTTTTCCTTTCAAGGAATTGATAAGTTGGTTAGAAACACCTTCTTCAACTTCAAAGAATGAGAAATTTCTTAAGATGTCAATTTTGCCAATTTCTGCATCTCTTGACCTTAAACCATCGTTAACCAATCCAATTAAACTTGCAGGATTTAAGTTGTTTTTTTCACCCACATTAATAAATAGTCTTGAAAACCCTGTTGATGCTCTTCTTTTGTCTTTCCATTCTCCCTTGTTTTCATGTCTTTCTTCTCTATCATTCCTGTCTCTTTTATAGTCTTTTCTTTCTCCTCTATTATCTTTACGGTCTCCTCTGTTTTCTTTCCAATCTCTCCTATTATCATTCCTGTCTCTATCGCGTTCAACAAAATTCATGTCTTTAGCGTTTTTGTAATAGGATAAGAATCGATTAAATTCAGAAGAAACAAAATGTTTGATAAGTTCTTCTCTGCTCAACCATTCCAGTTTTTGGTAAATAGTAGATAAAAAAGGCTCGATTTGTTTTTCATCGACTTCAACTTTTTCAATTCTATCAATAAGAGAATATAATTGTTTTGAACAAATGTCTTTGCCACTCGGGACAAGTTCTTTTGTGAATTTGATTCCGGCTAATTTCTCAATTTCTCTAATTCTTCTACCATCACGTGAGTGTATAATTGCAATCGAAGTTCCGCTTTTTCCGGCTCTTCCGGTTCTTCCACTTCTATGGATATAAATTTCAGAATCATCAGGCAAATTGAAGTTGATGATATGCGTAAGGTCGTGAACATCGAGACCACGAGCAGCTACGTCGGTGGCAACTAATAATTGTAATTGACCTTGTCTGAATCTGCCCATAACTTCATCGCGTTGGGGTTGTGATAAATCGCCATGTAATGCGTCAGCATTATAACCGTCAGTCATTAGTTTGTTTGCAATTTCTTTTGTTTCCCTTCGTGTGCGACAAAATACTATCCCATAAATTTTCGGATTAATATCAGCTATCCGTTTCAGCACTTCATATTTGTCTCTGGCTTGAACCATATAATATAAATGCTTAACATTATCAGCACCGGTATTAATAGCAGCAACTGAAATTTCAACAGCATCGCTCATGTATTTTTTTGTAATTTTCGAAACTTCTTTCGACATAGTTGCAGAGAACAATAGTGTTTGTTTTGTGTCAGAAGTCTTAGATAAAATTTCATCCAAATCTTCCTGAAATCCCATTGAAAGCATTTCATCAGCTTCGTCAAGAACAACACGCTCCACATTCCCCAGCATTAATCTTCTGCGATTAATTAAATCTTTTATTCTTCCCGGCGTTCCAACAACAATTTGAGCTTCTCTTTTCAAAGCATTAATTTGAGTATCAATACTTGCTCCACCGTAAACTGCTACAATTCCAATTCCTCTTATGTTTTCAGCATATGTTTTGAGGTCCTTTGTAATTTGCATGCAAAGCTCTCTAGTAGGACAAAGAACTAATGTTTGAGTTCTTTTATCTTCGATATTTGTTAAATGTAAGGCAGGCAATCCAAAAGCAGCTGTTTTTCCAGTTCCTGTTTGTGCAAGACCAATCATGTCTTTATCTGAGCTTAGTAAATGAGGGATTGTTTTAGCCTGAATAGGGGTTGGTTCTTCAAAACCTAATTTGTTAATTGCTTCTAATAAATTATTGTTTAATCCAATTTCTGTAAATGATTTCATTATATTATGTTTGTGAAAAAGTTTGCAAATTTCGTCTTTTAATTTTGATATTTGTCATTAAATTTCAATTATTTACGAAAATATTTAAATATAGTATATTTTAACCGTGTAATTATTAAAGTGTCTTTTTATATTTTAGACAGGCAATCCTATATGACAGGAGTTTACAAGATAAAATAAATGCTTTTTTTTAGTTGTGAAAAAAATCAATATCTTTGACAATGCTTATTTAATTACATTATGAAAGAAAATAAAAATGACATAAAACCTATTCAAGGCTGGAGATTAAAGCTTCATGATATAATATTTGAAGCTGATACTTCTGCCGGAAAAGCTTTCGATGTAGCATTGCTGATTTTTATTTTGGCAAGTGTTATTATTGTAATGCTTGATAGTGTTAAAAGCATAAATATAAAAATTGGTGAATTTCTTCTTATTGCAGAATGGGTTTTCACAATATTGTTTACTATCGAATATATTCTAAGAATAATTACAACAGGCAAACCATCAAAATATATTTTTAGTTTTTTTGGTATTATTGATTTGCTTGCAGTTATTCCAACTTATCTTAGCTTGATACTTCTTGGAAGTCAGTATTTAGTAGTAATTCGCGTTTTGCGATTATTACGAATTTTCAGAGTATTAAAACTTGTAAGATTTATTGGAGCTTCAAATTATCTTATGATTTCGCTTAAAGAAAGCCGTCATAAAATTGGAGTTTTTTTAGGAGCTGTTTTTACTATTGTTGTAATAATGGGCTCTTTAATGTATCTTATCGAAGGACCTGAAACAGGATTTACAAGTATTCCGCGAAGTATTTACTGGGCAATTGTAACACTTACAACTGTTGGTTATGGTGATATTGCTCCGGGAACTGTATTTGGTCAGGCTATTGCTTCAATGATAATGATTTTAGGTTATTCTATTATTGCTGTGCCAACAGGAATATTAACAGTTGAAATGACTAAAGTGAAAAAACAAATCACAAACACTCAGGTTTGTTCGAATTGTAACCTCGAAAATCATGATGACGATGCGGTGTATTGCAAGAATTGTGGTACTAAACTTCGATGTTGAATTTGACTATTTATCCAAGTATTTTACAATCTTGAAATAAATTCCCTTACGACTTTCTCATTCTTTTTCTTTCGAGCTCACTAAGCACTATTTTTCTTAAACGAATAGATTTTGGAGTAATTTCAACATATTCATCTTCTCCAACATATTCCATTGCTTCTTCCAAGGAGAATTTTACTGCAGGAGCCATTGTTACTTTATCATCTGAGCCGGAAGCACGCATATTTGTTAGTTTTTTTGTTTTAATTATATTGATAACCAAATCATCCTGCCTTGTGCTTTCACCAATCACCTGCCCTGCATAAATTTCATCATTTGGTTCAACAAAGAATTTGCCTCTGTCCTGAAGTTTGTCAATTGAGTAAGCAATAGACGTTCCTGCTTCCATAGCTATTAAAGCACCATTTCTTTTTTTAATTATTTCACCTTTCCATGGCTCATAAGCTTTAAATCTATGTGAAATTACAGCTTCGCCTTCGGTTGCTGTTAAAATTGGATTAGTAAGCCCAATCAAACCTCTTGCAGTAATTTTGAATTCAAGATTAATCCTGTCATTCTTAGTTTCAATATTTATTATGTCACCTTTTCGTTTAGTAATGATTTCAATTACTTTCCCCGAAAATTCTTCAGAAACATTAATGTATAAAAGTTCAACAGGCTCATGTTTATATCCGTCAATTTCTTTAATAACAACTTTTGGCTGACCGAGCTGAAATTCATAACCTTCTCTTCTCATGGTTTCCACTAAAATTGATAAATGAAGAATACCTCTTCCAAAAACCATCAATTTATCGGGAGAATTTGTTTCTTCCACTCTAAGTGCAAGGTTCTTTTCAGTTTCTTTAAATAATCTTTCTCTAACACGGTTTGATGTAACATATTTTCCTTCTTTCCCGAAAAAAGGAGAGTTGTTAATGGTGAAAAGCATACTCATTGTAGGTTCATCTACAGAGATAGGAGTTAAAGCATCGGGGTTTTCAAAATCAGCAACAGTGTCACCGATGTCAAAATTTTCAAGTCCCATTATAGCTACTATTTCTCCTGATTTAACTTCTTCTTTAGTTTTTTCTTTTCCCAGTCCTTCAAAAATATAAAGTTCTTTTACTACAGATTTATGATTATGACCATTTCTCTGCACAACTGAAACCTGATCACCCATTTTAATACTTCCTCTGTGAACTTTTCCAACAGCAATTCTTCCGGTATATGATGAATAGTCCAATGAACTAATTTGTAATTGCAATGTTCCCGGATTGATTTTTTGTGGTTCAAAATAATCAACAATAGTATCTAATAAATAAGTAACATCATTTGTTGGTTTATCCCAGTCGGGTCCCATCCATCCTTGTTTCGAAGAACCGAAAACAGTTGGAAAACTTAGTTGCTCATCGGTAGCATCCAGCGAAAACATAAGTTCAAAAACAGCTTCATTTGTTTCTTCGGGATTACAATTTGGTTTGTCAACTTTGTTAATAACAACAATGGGATTTAAACCAAGTTCTAATGCTTTTTGCAGAACAAATCGTGTTTGTGGCATAGGACCTTCAAAAGCATCGACAATCAAAAGTACTCCGTCAGCCATATTTAAAACTCTTTCAACTTCTCCTCCAAAATCAGAGTGTCCGGGAGTGTCGATAATATTAATTTTTGTGTCTTTATATCTTACTGAAACATTTTTCGATAAAATTGTTATTCCTCTCTCTCGTTCCAAATCATTTGAATCGAGAATCAAATCCTGAACTTCTTGATTATCCCTGAACATGTTTACCTGATAAAGTATTCTGTCAACCATAGTTGTTTTTCCATGGTCAACGTGAGCAATAATTGCGATATTTCTTATATCCATAATTTGTTAGTCCTTTTAAAATTGGCGTGCAAAAATAGTTAAAAGTATTAAGCGACAATGTTTTATTTTGATTATTATTTTATATGTGGGATTTGGGTGAATGTGTGAATAATATTATAAAATCAGCTTTAACAATAACTAAAAGCAAAGCTTCGTTTGATATTCTTTTTTTGGATGGAATGTTCCAATTATTATAAATGGATTTGGAGCTCTTAGTTGATGTAATTTTGTTGTACCAAGATAAAAGTATAAATCTTTCGTTAGTGCAAAATCATCAAAATATTTCTTTTTAACATCTGCACAGGCAGCATTCTCATCCCCATTATGTTTTTTCAAGCATTTCCAAAATAAAGCTCCAAGTTCCCAATCTTCATTCATCAAAGTACATTCTTGTCCATTAATATCTTCAAATATATAGCTGAATTTAAAGGGTATTTTCCTAACAACATTAAAACTATTTCTTTCTTCAAAAAGGTTTTGTTGTTGTAATGCTGCTTTCTGCTTATTATTCCAATCCCTTAAAGCAGGTCTAATTACAAAGTCCTTTATAGTTGTTGGTTTAAAAACTGCTAAAGAAGTATATTTGTCTTTAGATTGGGCTTCGATAATTAATTCAGAAATATTTGTATATACTTTATTTAATACAAGTTGTTTTCGATAAGCCCAATTATCATTAGTTCCAATTTTTTCATGTAAGATGATTAAATTAGTTTTTTCAATATCTATTGGTCTGTAGGATTCAGGTCTAAAGTCATTCGTATTTTTGACTAAATCCATTTCAATCCATTGATACTTTTTGTATTGTAAATGATAATCCAATTTCCGATAAGGAACAGGGTAGATTCTAATCCAATTTCCTTCTTCATCAAATCCGGCAGTACAAACAATTTCATCTCCATGATTAACAGAGATGGTTGGATATGTTTTAACTGTTATTAGGATTTTCTTTTTTGCCATTTAAAGATGTTTCAACGGAATGGAGTTTTCTAAATTATGAACGACATTAGCGACTCTTGTTCTATGACATTGTTTGGGCATTTCCTCGTAACAGGTTAATGCGACTCTTCCATAATTCTTTTGTAAATCATATATAAGTTGAATCGCTTTGTTTTGATTTGGTAGAACGGTTTTTTCATAGTCAATAAATAGACTATCATAATCAGCTTGACTTTTTAGATTTTTTCTTTTATCACTAACAATTCCAAGTTCAGGTAAATGTATATATTTAATGTTTACTGATTCGCATGCATTTTGTAAAGTTTTCTTAGCAAAACCATATTTTCTGCTTAAAGGATTTTTTCTTACATCACATAAAACTTTAATGTTTTCCTTTATAAGAATATTCAAATATTTTTCAAGACTTCTTCCTTCATATCCAATAGTGAATAAACTTTCATTTGAATCTTTGGGCCTAAATTTTTCTATTAATTTTAATTCATTTGATGATAAATGTTTGTGAGCAATTTCACTATTAATTGCAAAATAGGGATAATTTAAATAAACATATCTGATTAAATCATTCGTAGAAGCGTTTTTATATTGTAATTTTAGTTTCTGGATGCTTTTCTTATCATCATCTTTTAGAGTATCAATATAATTAGCATTCGTAATAATTGTTTTCCAATTTTTAGTGTTTTCTAAATATCCTTCCTTAATCAGATTGTTTTTGTCAGCCATTGCTTGAAAACTAAAACAGCCAAATTTGTAAGGAACAAAATCGAATTTACTGTCAATTTGTTTATCAGAAAGAATAAAAAGAAGTTTTTGCAAATCTGTTGGACTGAGTTCTCCCCCAAACTCTTCAATTAAGGCTAATAGTATTTTTTTTCGATAAACCATTTTAATTTAATTCTAATTACAAAGTTAATCTATTTTATATCAAAAGTAGAATTAATTTTTAAATTACTCTATTGCACTAACATGAATAACATACCTAAACCCAAGAGTGCAATGTGTACTGTCAGGGCTAACAAATAATTTCGCATTCATGCCTTCAACGTTTTTTCCTAATTTGTTTGAATATCTTTCGTCCCACCAATTTGAGACTCTTACTAGTTTTCCATCTTTAGCATTTCTTTCATTATAATACATTTCAATTTGAGAAAGAATTTCGGTGTCTTTTCCTTGAAAAGTTTTCAATAATTGTTGACGTTTTGTAAATATTGGATTCCAGTTTTCCTGATATGATTCTTTAAGCCACTCTGAAACATTTCATCCCATAAAACAGATCCCTATATCATCCTTATTTGATTTTAACAAATCATTTTTAATAGTAGCTGGTTCAAGAAAAAAAAGACATAAAAAAAAGTCTGTTAAAAAACAGACTTCCTGAGATCTTTTTTAAAGAAAGATTTTAATTAGATTACTTTTACATTTACTGCATTTAATCCTTTTTTGCCTTCCTTTAATTCAAATTCTACTGTGTCACCTTCACGAACTTGGTCAATAAGACCGGATACGTGTACAAAGTATTCACTTTTGGATTCATCATCGATTACGAATCCAAATCCTTTTGATTCGTTAAAAAATTTTACTGTTCCTTTTTTCATTGTATTATTAATATAATTTATATAAAGTGCAAAGATAATACTATTTTCCTTTATCCGATGTTTTTTTTCTTCTTTATTTAATTTATATGATTTATAATTATTTATAAGGCTGAAAAATAGGACTTAGGGTTGCTTGAATTTTTTTTATTTTTTTTTAAAATTTTATGAAAATGTGGGGAAATTCAATTGTTTCTATGAACTTTAAAAAGAAATAATTATATTTTTTTCTAATTTTACACCATATTACATACTTCCCTTCTAACAGTCTTCCGAATTAAAAAGCTATAACAAAAAGTCATTGCGAAGGAGGAACGACTGAAGCAATCTGTTGAAGTTTATTGCGGAGCTAATTCAAAGAGATTGCTTCGCTTTGCTCGCAATGACGTTGGGTTGAATTTGCTTTGGAGTTTAGTCTGATTAAGCACAATACTCGCTATGAAAAAACGTCATTGCCTTTAGATTTGCAAAGTAAATTAAAATAATAATAA
>CAYLPA010000050.1:0-16573 GCA_964385385.1 uncultured Saprospiraceae bacterium
TTTCATATCTTTGACAGGAAGCTATCCCGTAAGGGATTTAGTTCAACAATGTATATAAAAAATAAGCGAGATAGTAATAAATTCAAGTTTTGTAGCCCGCTTCAACTTTCTTGTATCTTGACACTAAAGAAGCCTGCAATCGGCTACTATTCTTATACTAAACGCTAGCTGGCCTTTTAAAAGATACTAATCTTAGCACATATTAAGTTGATTCTTGTTATATGAAAACATGTTTTAAAAAAGATATTATTTTGAATTTAAAAGACTCCCTTAATTAAAACAATTAAAATCGAATAATATGGCATTATGGGGAGCAATCAATCCCATTAAATAAAACTCTCCAAAGCCAATCGATAAGACCTTACGCCAAATCCGCTAATACTGCCCTTGCAATTTGGAGCAATAAGAGATACTTTTCTAAAATCTTCCCTTGCAAAAATGTTTGAGATGTGAACTTCAATAACGGGAGTTGTTATAGCTTTAATGCTATCGGCTATCGCAACCGAAGTGTGGGTATATCCCCCGGCATTTAAAATAATTCCATCATAAGAAAAACCAACTTCCTGGAGTTTATTTATTAATTCCCCTTCAACATTACTTTGAAAATAATCTATTTCAATCTCTTTAAAATCTTCTTTTAAATTCTCAAAAAAATCTTCAAATGTAATCTCTCCGTAAATATCTTTTTCTCTTATTCCGAGAAGGTTAAGATTTGGTCCGTTTATAATTATTATTTTCATGTGTTTAAATTTTGTTATTTGACCGATAGTTTTGTTTATAAACTTATTAAGTTATCAACTTTCATCCTTACCAAACATGGAATACCCATGTTTAATTATTACGTTGTGGTGTGCATTAGTACATGGGCATTTCATCGATGATATTATTTTTTTAATGATTTATGCAAATTTAATCAAATTTCAATTTATGCGTCATTCCTATTATCATTTAACTATTTAACAATTTAGCAATTCAACAATTTAGCAATTCAACAATTTAGCAATTCAACAATTTAGCAATTCAACTAAAATCAACATCTTTCCCCAGCCCTAAAGGGTGATGTTGATTTTCTTCACTCCCTTTAGGGCGGGGAAAGGAAGAAAATCAAATTTCAATTTATGCGTCATTCCAATTATCATTTAACTATTTAGCAATTTAACAATTTAACAATTCAACAATTCATCAATCAACAAGCAGAATTTTTTAAATAAAATTTGTCAACTTTAATACAATTATTATCTTTGCAACATCAAAAATAGGGGTGCCCAAAACAATCGGGCTGAGATTATACTCATTGAACCTGCTACGGGTAGTACCGGCGAAGGGAAATTAGAGTAAACTTAAATAAAGGGATGATTTTCACTCCTGTTCGTCATCTAAGGTTTAATCTAAAAAAATAACATTATGTTTAAAAAATTAATTGCATTAGCGATTTTACCGCTATTGATACCGTTGTTTTCAACAGCTCAATATCAATTGTCAGGTAAAATTATTGACAAAGAAACAAATGAGTCCCTTGAAGGTGCTCACATTTTTGTCGAGAACACATTTATTAAAACAATTTCAGGTACAAATGGAGAGTTTTTAATAAAGAAACTTTCTGGAAAAGTAAAAGTGAAAGTAAGTTATCTTGGCTACAAAACTTCTGTCGAAGAAATTGAAATCACTAAAAACACAGTATTTAATTTATTACTTATCAGAAGTCCGATTATTCAGGATGAAGTAATAATTACTGCAACTCGGGCAGGAGACAAAACTCCAATAGCAATTACCAATGTGAGTAAAAAAGAAATTCAGGAAATTAATCTTGGTCAGGATATTCCTATTCTTTTAGATGCTACTCCATCGGTAATCACAACATCTGATGCCGGTGCAGGAATTGGTTATACGGGAATAAGAATTCGTGGAACTGATAAGACTGGAATTAATATTACTGTTAACGGAATACCATTGAACGATGCCGAATCGCATGGAGTGTTTTGGGTAAACATGCCTGACTTTGCTTCATCTATTGATGACATTCAAATTCAGCGGGGAGTTGGAACTTCAACTAATGGAGCTGCAGCTTTTGGTGCGAGTATTAATATGCAAACACTGAAATTAAACGCCAAAACTTATGCTGAAATCAATAATTCTTACGGCTCTTTCAACACATGGAAACACACTGTTTCTGTTGGAACAGGATTGCTTGACGGAAAATGGGCAATAGATGCTCGTTTATCAAAACTCTCAACCGATGGCTATGTTGACAGAGCTTCTTCTGACTTAAAATCCTTTTATATTTCAGGAGCTTATTATGGTAAAAAAAGCATGTTGAAACTTAATGTTTTTTCAGGTAAAGAGAAAACTTATCAGTCGTGGGCAGGCATTCCTAAAGATTCACTTTCAACAAACCGAACATATAATCCTTATACTTATGAAAATGAAACTGACAACTATCAGCAGGACCATTATCAATTACATTATTCCTATGCGATAAACCGAAACATTAATCTTAACACCGCTTTGCATTACACAAAAGGAAGTGGATATTACGAACAGTACAAAAAAAATAGAAAGTTTGAAGATTATTTACTTGAAGACGTAGTTAGCCCTTGTGGAGTTATAACTACAACCGACCTTGTTCAGCAAAAATGGCTTGATAATGATTTTTATGGAATTACTTATTCTTTGAATTATGATAAAAACAAAGTAAGAGCTTCGTTGGGTGGAGCATGGAACCAATATGACGGTGACCATTTTGGAAAAGTAATTTGGGCAAAATATGCAAGCAATAGCGAAATAAATCACCAGTGGTATTTTAATAACGGACTGAAAACCGACTTCAATATTTTTGCAAAAGTTAACTATCAAATTATTAAAAAACTTAGTTTGTATGGCGACCTTCAGTACCGACAAATTGATTATGATATTAAAGGAAACCATGACGATTTAAGAGATTTAACTCAGAAGCACAACTATAGTTTTATCAATCCTAAAGCAGGTGTGTTTTACGAAATTACTAATAGTCATAAGACATATTTTTCTTTTGCTGTTGGAAATCGAGAACCATCAAGGGCAAGTTTTAAGGATGCTGACCCGGGTCAAATTCCTAATGCTGAAACTCTTTACGATTATGAACTTGGATACACTTTTAATCTCCCTAAGTTTTTATTGAATTGTAATTTTTATTATATGGATTATAAAGACCAGCTTGTTCTTACAGGTAAAATTAATAATGTTGGAGACCCAATTTTGACTAATGTTCCTGAAAGCTACAGAGCAGGAGTTGAATTAGCTTTAAGTCTTAAGTTTTCTGATAAATTACATTGGAATATAAATACAACTTATAGCAGAAATAAAATTAAAAATTTTACTGAATATGTTGATAATTGGGACACATGGGTTCAGGAATCCAAAGAGCTTGGAGAAACAGATATTGCTTTCTCGCCAAATATTATTGCAAACAGTCAGATAACTTATGAACTAATCAAAAACTTAAATATTAGTTTTGTTACTAAGTATGTTGATGAGCAATTTATTGATAACACATCAAGCAGTAATCGAAAACTTGATTCATATTTTCTTAATAATCTTAGAATAAACTATACTTTCAAAACTAAATTTATTAAAGAAATTGGGCTCAATTTGATGGTGAACAATATTTTTAACGAAGAATATGAAAGCAATGCGTGGGTTTACAGATATTACACTGGAAATCAAGAATACTTGATAGATGGCTATTTTCCACAGGCAGGAATTAATTTTCTTTTTGCTTTGAATCTAAAATTTTAAAAATTATATATTTTTAGTACAACTTTTTGCCGATTAAAATTGTCTTATTTATAATAGTCCTAAATTAAAATATGAGATTAATTTGTATATTTTAGCAAAATTTTGTACCTTTGTTGAATTCACTTTTTAAAAATTAATAAAAATGAAAAAATATTTACTGTTATTTACATTAATATTTTTCAGTGTTTTATCTGTTTTTTCTCAAAAAGACACAATTCATTCTTCAAATCTTGAATTTATTGAAAACAAAAATCAATGGAATGAAAATGTTCTCTACAAAGCAAATATTGATGGTGGTGTTTTATTTCTTGAAAAAAATTGTTTCACTTATGCTTTTTATGATGTTAATGCTTTGATGGATTTACTCGAATATAAATTCTCACCAGGTAATAATAAAATCACTCATCAAGCTCCAACCAACGAATTTAACTGTCATTCTTATAAAGTAAATATTTTAAATTATAATAAATCTGTAAAAGTTTCGGGCAAAAATCCTTCTAAAGATTATAATAATTATTTTATCGGTAATGAACCTGAAAAATGGGCAAAGCGTGTTAGGAAATTCGACAAAGTTTTGTATTCCGATATTTATCAGGGAATTGATATGCAGATTTATGAAAAGGATTTTTATTTGAAATATGATTTTATTGTTCATCCAAATGTTAATCCCAAAAAAATTGAACTTGAATACAATGGAGTTGAAAATTTATCGCTGAATAACGGCAACTTAATAATAAAAACTACAGTAAATAAAGTCATAGAAGTAAAACCCTATGCATGGCAATTTTTTGATGGTGAGCAAAGAATGGTTCAATGCAAATTTAAACTCCACAAAAACAAACTTACTTTTGCTTTTCCTAAGGGTTATGATAAAACCAAAAAAATAATTATTGACCCTGTGTTGATTTTTGCTTCTTATTCTGGTTCTGCAGCTGATAACTGGGGCTATACAGCAACCTATGATGATGATGGATATTTATATGCAGGAGGTTGTGCTTTCGGTATTGGATATCCTACTACTACGGGTGCGTTTCAAACAGTTTTTGGAGGAGCTTCAACTGATATTTCAATATCAAAATATGATACAAGCGGAATCTATATGATTTATTCTACTTATCTTGGTGGAAATGGTAGTGAAGTTCCCCAAAGTTTAGTTGTTAATAATAGTAATGAATTATTTGTTCTTGGCGTTTCCGGTTCTTCTAATTTTCCTACCACTACTAATGCTTATGATGTAAGTTTTGGGGGAGGCACTAATTACATTTTAACTTATGTTATAAATTTTACAAATGGTTCTGATATTGTTATTTCAAGATTAGGACCTAATGGTGATACTTTAATGGCATCAACATATTTTGGTGGCAGCGGAAACGACGGATTAAACGGTGACCTTGATTTAAGATATAATTATGCCGATGATGCAAGAGGTGAAATTTTATTAGATAAAAATAATAATTGTTATGTTGTTAGTACAACAGCATCTACAGACCTTCCCGTTTCATCAACAGCTTTTCAAAAAACCTTTGGAGGCTCTCAGGATGCTTGTATTTTTAAACTTGACAATGACCTTTCAAATCTTTTTTGGAGTTCGTATCTTGGAGGAGATTCTGCTGATGCAGGATTTAGCATTGTTCTTGACGATAATGAAAATGTTTTTATTTCAGGAGGAACTCGTTCTACAAATTTTCCTGTAACATCAGGTGTAATTCAGCCAACATATGGTGGTGGAAGAGCTGATGGATTTATTACTAATATTAATAAAAAAGGAACGAGTATAATCAATTCAACTTATTACGGCTCTAATCTTTATGACCAAGTATATTTTGTTAAAAGAGATAAAGCAGGAGATATTTATGTTTTGGGGCAATCGGCTGATACCTCTAATATGTTTTTGCATAATGCTTTATGGTACACTACTGCCGGTGGTCAATTTATAAGCAAAATAAACAATAAGCTTGATTCTTTGATTTGGTCAACAAAATGGGGAGTTGGTAATGATAGTCCCGATGTGTCGCCAACTGCTTTTATGGTTGATTTATGTAATTCAGTTTATTTGTCAGCATGGGGTGGAAGTACTAATTTTTTTGGTACAACAACAGGATTGCCTATTACTTCAAGTGCATTCCAAACTACAACTGATGGGAGTGATTATTATTTTATGGTTATTAATGATAGTGCTTCAGCTTTAGTTTATGCAACATTCTATGGCGGAAATCTTTCTTCCGAGCATGTTGACGGTGGAACAAGCAGGTTTGATAGAAAAGGTAAAATTTATCAGTCGGTTTGTGCCGGTTGTGGCTGGGGAGGAAATGATGATTTTCCTACAACAACAGGTGCCTGGTCAAATATTAACGGAGGTCCCAATTGTAATAATGCTGTTATTAAATTCGATTTTAAACTGCCTCTTGTTATTGCCGATTTTGATAAACCTCTGGTTGGTTGTGCTCCTTATACAGTTAATTTTAGTAATACTTCTCAAACAACAAATAATGTTGGTATTATTTATCATTGGGATTTTGATGATGGTACAACATCAACACAAATTAATCCCGCTCACACTTATTATCAATCAGGTATTTACAACGTAATGCTTGCTGTTTTTGATACAGGCAGTTGTAATTTCTCAGATACCTTATATCGGCAGGTGGTTGTTTTATCAGGAAAAAGAGATACTATTCCTACAAAACATATTTGTTTAGGTCAATATACTCAAATCGGTATTTATCCAATAAGCGACCCAAGTATTACTTACACTTGGAGTCCTGCTACTGCTTTAAGTAATACGACTATTGCAAATCCAATTGCTTCACCAACTGTAACTACTGAATATACAATTTTTATTTCTAATACAATTTGCGAAGACACAATTACTCAATTTGTCGAAGTTTACGATTTAGATGTTGATGCCGGCAACGATACAACACTTTGCAAAGGAGACATTTTGTTGACAGCAAAATCACATGATGATTCCCTATTTTATCAATGGTCGGATAATCCAAATTTTACTAATACTTTAAATTTATCACCAACTGATAGCACTGCATTGGTTTCTATTACAAGTCCAACAACTTTCTATGTTAAAATACATAATCAATATGGCTGTGAAGGAATGGATAGTGTTAATGTAGATTTTAGAATAAACTTTTTTTCTCCAACAATTATAAAGCCCAAATGTAATGGAGATTCAAATGGTGAGATTACAATTAATCCAATAGGAGGGAGCCTACCTTATAGTTATTTATGGAGTAATGCACAGACTGCAAAAACTATTAATAATCTGTCTGCCGGAACATACACGGTTACAGTTTATGATGCTGACAGTTGTTATAGTGCTTCTACAGTTAATCTTTTAGAACCGTTGGAATTATCATCTAATTTGTCTTCAGTTTATGTTCCATGTCATGATGCTTGCGTTGGTAAAGCTGATGTAAATCCTATGGGAGGAACATCTCCTTATTCGTTTATTTGGAGTGACGGACAGATTACAAATCCTGCTGTTGATTTGTGTGATGGATTTTATTATATCACAATAACAGATATAAACCAATGTGTGAAACTCGATACTGTGGAAGTAATTGATTCAGCACAATTCATAACAATTTTTACAACATTAGATGGGAAATTGATTGATTTAGACACAATTTATGAAGGCGAAAGTGTTCAGATAGAAACTACTTATTTAGGAAAAGGATATAATTATTCATGGGAACCTCCGACTGGTTTGAATAATCCAAATATCTCAAATCCTATTGCTTCCCCTAAAATAACTACAACTTATGTTGTTACAATTGTTGACCAATATGGTTGCCTTTGGACTGATACTATTACTCTGATTATTTTGGATGTTTTTTGTGATGAACCATATATTTTTATTCCTAATGCTTTTACTCCAAACGGGGATAATAAAAATGATTTCTTGTTTCTCAGAAGTAATATGATTTATGATTTCAGCTTAAAAATATTTAATCGTTGGGGAGAATTGATTTTTGAAACAAGCGATTTGAACAAAGGCTGGGACGGTACTTATAAAGGGAAAAATTGTCCACCCGGTGTTTTTGTTTTTTATCTTGATGTGGTTTGCCACAATAAGCAAATATTTAAAAAGAAAGGAAATATTACATTAATAAGATGATAGCAAATTTGTGATGTAGTAGAATTGTAATGTTAAATCAAGGATGAATTTGGGTATGAAAAAAAGCAGAAATATCATTTTTAAATCTTCAATACTAATTTCTGTATTTGTATTTTCTGCAATGTTTAAACTTTATGGTCAGGATATTCACTTTTCACAATATTATGCTTCACCATTAAATCTTAATCCTGCAAAAACAGGTTTTCTGAATGCTTCAAACAGATTAGTTATTAACAACAAAAATCAATGGGGATCTATAACTGTACCTTATACAACGATTTCCGCATCTTTCGATATGCAATTGTTTAAAAGGAAATTCCGTGGCGATATGTTTGGATTAGGTGTTGTTTTTAATAGCGATAAAGCTGGCGATTCTGAATTTAGTACAACTCAGGGAAATTTATCATTATCATACATAAAATCATTAAACAACAGGAATAATCATTTTATTTCTTTTGGCATACAAGCAGGAGTAGCACAGAGAACAATAAACTACAGCGAATTGGTTTTTGATAAACAATACAATGGAGATTCTTTTGACCCTAATTTATCCACAGGTGAACATTTTACTAATAATAACTTTTTGTTTTATGATATATCAGCAGGAGTGCACTGGTATTATAAATTAAGCCATTCTACTAGTTTTAATGGTGGTTTTAGTGCTTTTCATCTTAATAAACCAAAGCAATCATTATTCGATAATGAAAACGTTAAACTTAATCAAAAATTCATTATTTATGGAGATTGTCAGTTTGAAGTTAGTAATAAAACTGACCTTGTTCCCGGAGTAATAATTACAAAACAGGGTCCCTATACTGAAATTCTTTTCGGTTCGCTAATTAAATTTGAGAGAAATACAAATCCTGAGCAGTATTCAGCGATAAACTTTGGAATCTATTCACGATTGGTTGATGCTGCTGTTGTTATTGTTGGAATTGAAAGAAAAAAACTAAGCTTTGGAATAAGCTACGATGTTAATTATTCAAAACTTCAACCTGCAAGCAATTGTCGCGGAGGATTAGAACTTTCTTTAACCTATATTTTTAGCAAATCCAAGAGTAATAAAATTAAAGCAGTTCCTTGTCCCATATTTTAAAATGAAAAGAATATGCCTGTTGCTTGCCTCTTTCTTAATATTTTTAAATTTTCTGCTAATTTTGTAAAATACACATTAAACAGAATGTTATACAGAAAAAAAATATTAAAGATTTTCTTAATTGTTGTTTTGAGTTTTACAACAATTTTATCTTTTTCTCAATCTATTTTTGATTGTTATTCTTCCGAAGACTGTATTGCAAAAGGTGATGAATCATTTGCTAATGCTGATTATTATAGCGCCTCTGTTTATTTTCATAATGCTTGGATTATGGATTCATCGATTTTTGAAATTGCTTACAAATATGCCGAAGCAAGCAGACTATTTTATAATTATGTTGAAGCAGAAAATTGGTATAAATATGTTATAAAAGAAGATACTGCCGGTAAATTTCCGCTTAGTAATTTTTGGCTACCTGTGATGAATAAAAATAATGGGAAATATCACGAAGCCATTGTTAATTTCCAAAAATATTATGAAAGTCATAAAAACCAAAAAGATTATTATACCAAAAAAGCATTTAACGAAATATCTTCCTGTGAATATGCTTTAGAGCTAATCAACGACACTCTCTCAGTTTCAATAGACCATCTTGAGAAATCTATAAACACTGCTTACACAGAATTTGGTGCGATTCAAATGGGAGAGGATAAATTGTATTTTTCATCCCTGCGTCCTTTGTCATCATTCGAAGTTGAATCATTTATGCCAAAAGCTTTTTTATCAAAAATTTACGAATCTAAGCTGACAGTTGCCGGCTGGACAAGAGCTAAAGAACTTGATAAAACCATTAATAATAAAAATACTCATAACGCAAATATTATTTTCACTCCCGACCATGAAAAGTTTTATTTTTCAAGATGCAGTGCAGATGAACTTACTCAATTACAATGCGAAATTTTTGTCTGTGAAAAAAAAGATGGCAATTGGCAAAAGCCTCAAAAATTAGAGAACAACATAAACGTTGAAGGATATACTTCAACCCAGCCTGCCTATTATTCAGGCGATGATTATAGCGTTTTGTATTTTGTCTCCGACAGACCAAACGGATATGGGAAAATGGATGTTTGGTATTCTCTGATAAAAGATGGAAAATATATTGAGCCTGTTAATCTTGGAAGCATAATAAATTCTCCCGGAAACGAAATTTCTCCTTTTTATTATGATAAAAAAAATACTTTGTATTTTAGTTCTGATTGGCACAAAGGTCTTGGTGGGTATGATATTTTTAAATCATCAGGAGGATTGAACGACTGGAAACCACCACAAAATATTGGATTCCCATTAAATTCAAGTTGCAATGATTTTTATTTCACAATTAATGAAGTTGATACTGATGGATATTTTACATCAAATCGCTATGGTTCTTACTATATAAAAGGCGAAACATGTTGTAATGATATTTATTATTATGAATGGGAAAAACCAAAACCGATTGAGCTTGTTGAAGAAGAAAAAGATACTGTGAAAATCGAAGAGAAAATTAAACTATTATTACCCTTAACACTATATTTTCATAATGATATTCCTGACCCGAAATCAACAAAGATTGTAACGGAGCAAAATTATAAAACCACTCTTGCCGAATATTTTACTTTGAAAGATACCTACAAAAAAGAATATTCAAAAGGATTGAAAGGAGCTGAAAAACAAAAAGCTTTGAATGATATTGAAAACTTCTTTGATAATTTTATCGGTAAAGGTTTTTCTGACCTTGAAAAATTTGCTCAACTTTTGATGAAAGACCTGAAAACCGGCAGCGATGTGAAAATTAAAATCAAAGGTTATTGTAGTCCGCTAAACACAACTGAATACAACCTGAATCTTGCTAAAAGAAGAATCTCAAGTTTGAAAAATTATCTCATCGAATATGATGATGGAATTTTTATGAAATATTTTGATGCAAACTCTGATGATGGTGGCAAACTTACTATCTACGAAGACCCCATTGGAGAAGCTCAGGCAAAACAATTTGTCAGCGATAATCCCAATGACAAAAGAAATTCAATTTACAGCAGAGCTGCTGCCTTTGAACGAAAAATTCAGATAATACTCTACAGCTCCGGAGCATCAATATCTGAAGAAAGTTTTAATGATGAATTTTCTGAAATATATTTTAATAATAAAACACATGATTTTGGTGATGTAACTAATAATGAGAAGAAGGTCTATAGTTTCAGATTTCAAAATACAGGCAAATCCGAATTATTAATTTCAAAAGTAAGCTCAAGTTGTGAATGCTTAACTGTTGATTATCCCCAAAAGTCAATACTTCCAAATGCTTATGGTGCTATAAACATTCTTTTCAATTCAGGAGAATTTGATGGAAAAATTGAAGAAACTATAACAATATTTTCAAATTCAATTCCTGATAAAATTACTTTAAAAATTTTGGCGAATATTGTTGGTGTTGAAGAAGAATAGGGTGAAATTTTTACAAATATTCTTTTTAGTGTAGTTTATTTATTTTCTTTTATTACTCTTTCAATTTATTTTTAGTAATTCTATGTAGTTTTTAGACATATACTGTTTCCTTTAAAATGTATGGTTCTAAATATTTACTTAATCCATTTTTGGTTACGATTTCAATTTTATAATTACTAAATGCATCTTCTAAAACATCATTAATTGCCATCAAATTATCAAAAGTTTCTTGTTCGGAAATAAAGTCAACTAAAATATCAATATCACTTTCTTTATGTTGTAATTTCTTTGAATATGAACCAAAAAGTCCTAATTCTTTTACTCCATATTGAGATAAAAATTCTTTTTTCTCTTGAAGAATTTGCAATATTTTAATTTTAGTTAACATTATTAATTCCCTTATTTTACACAAAAATAATAATTTAAATTATTATAAAGGTAAAGACCTTAGAAATATTTTATATAATAAAGAATATCAAAATGATTGGCATTTTTATTTATTCTTTGATATAACTCAAATGCCTGCTAAGAATAATCTTTATTTATGAAGATGAACATCCATTTGCGGAAATGGAATGTTTAAGTTTTCTTTTTCGAAAGTTTTATAAACCTTCTCATTCATGTCGAAGAAAACACCCCAATAATCATCAGCTTTTACCCATGCTCTGACAGCAAAGTTTACAGAGCTGTCGGCTAACTCAGAAACTGCAATAAACGATTCAGGCTCTTTGAGAATTCTGGAATCTTCATTACATAATTTTTTAATAACCTCCTTAGTTTTGCTAACGTCATCGCCATATCCAATTCCAAATGTCCAGTCAACTCTTCTGGTTGCTTCAGTAGAATAATTTGTCATTGACGAAGTTGACAAGCCTCCGTTAGGAATTATTATTGTTTTATTGTCCAGAGATTTTAAAATGGTATTAAAAATCTGAATTTCGCTAACGATACCTGTATAGCCTTGAGCATCTATATAATCACCAACTTTAAAAGGTTTAAAAATCATAAGTATTACTCCGCCAGCAAAATTTTGCAAAGTGCCTGAAAGAGCCAAACCTACAGCCAGACCTGCTGCTCCCAAAATGGCAATAAAGGATGTCATTTCAATACCAACCATACCTAACACGCTAATTAAAAGCATGATTTTTAGAAGGGCGCCAACAATACTTTTAAGAAAAGGTTTTAGAGTTTCATCGGTTTTTCGTTTATTCAACATTTTACCAAAACCTTTTATGAGTAATTTAATAATCCAGATTCCGATAATAAAAACTACTATGGCTCCAATTAATTTTGGACCATATTCAACAGCAATTTTACTTGCTTGATTTAAAATTTGTTCTGTATTCATGATTTTATAATTTTAGGTTAAACAATAATTAAAATTTATAAGTTAAGCCAACGCCAAGAACTTCCTTAAACTGCGTTCTTGGACCAATGCCATCAGTTTTTCCGTCGTCATTAGTATCTATTGCTATTTCGGTGTCGTCGTCGTATAACAAATTGGTTGACAAAGTAGCAGAAATGTATTTGTTAACTTTCATAGATATTAAAACTTCCCAGCTTACATCAATGTTTTGGGGATTATCAAGATAGTTTGTAAACAAGTCTAATTTGGTTTGCATAGAGATGTTTTCCATCAGGTTTTTTTTGTAGAACAGGCGGATGTATCCACCGAATTCATTACGGATATTTTCTCCGGCTGTTATGATGTTATTTGAAGTGTCGTAAGTTGCAGGTTCCACTCCAAAAGCTCCGGCATCAGCCAATGCCTGGTCATTTACAAAAGTAGTTTTTGAAGTAAGTGGTGCAATAAAAGCTGTGAAATTATCGCTCGGCTTATAGTCAAGACCAATTGCTCCTAATAAATAGCCCGGAGCAAGTAAATCAGAGATTTTTGTAGAGTCATCAGGATAGTTATAACCCGCAGTCATTTGAGTTTTGAAGTTGAGCAAAACGGCATAATACCAATTTTTAAATGCTTTTTGCCCATATTTAGAAGTAAAATCAATTTTATCATCAGTTTTCCACCAGTCAGCATCTTTGCCTTGTTTTATTGAGCCGTAGCCAATGTCGAGATAGTTTTCCCATATTCCATTATTTTTCTTGTAATTAGCAAACAAACTTAATAATCCATTTGCTGAAATGGAATTTTGACCGCCTGCCGCCCAATTTGTAAGCGAAACTTGTGTCAGGTTAATTGATATTATTCCTCCCTTTTTCCAACCGGAAATTGTGTCTTTTGCTTGAGTTTTTAAATTTTTTTCTCCTTCAGTAGTTTGAGAAAACCCTGCTGTCAGGAAACAGAGGAGCATAATTGTTGTCAGTGTTTTTTTCATGTTTTGTTTTTTTTGTTAATAAAATAATGTTTTATTGATGAAACATATTAATTATTTTGGACAATTCAAATATAATATAAATCATTTTAATTTCCAAATAATAAATAAAATGATTTTTTAAATCAAAATATTGAGTGGAGAAATTTGTTTAATATGAAAGGTGAAGAAAAAATTAATAAATGAAATGTAATTTGCTAAAAGATAATTTTAATAATATTTATCTATGCCTCCAAAACCGGTTATGAGTTTTTTACTGTACTGTCAATCCAATCAAAACAAAGGGCTTCTTCAACGGCATCATTGTATTTTATACGAGCTTTGCCGGAAGATATTTTAGGAAAGACAAACCAAATGTTTTTCTCTTTATCAAAATTATTTTCAAGCCAATTACGCCAATATTTCCTATCTGCAAAATATAGTGTTTTAAGACTATCCATAATTACTGCCAAAACTACTTTTGTTAAATGTTTTAATTAGCTTGCTTTTATATTTTTTTAAATTTGCTTCCTTCTTTCAAAAGGTCGGATTTCAAGATTTCCTTTAATTCTTTTTTTGATGGTTTTATTTTGTAGTCAACAACAACTCCTTTTTCATCAGTAATTTCTTTTACTTCGGTCATTTCTTTAATTTTCTCAATTTTTGCCTGTCCTCCATAGATTTTATTTATTGTTAAAATCCCACTTTTAAGCTGAAGTGTTTTAACGGTCCATAAATCGTCCGATTCCTGAAAATTTAAGAAATATAGTCCTTTGAAGTGTCTGAGAATTTGTTTGTCAGAAATTTTAAAAATTGTTTTTTCTGCATCCCAGGTAATAACTGCTGTATCACCGATGAACTCAACAGGAAGTGGTTTTTTATTTTCGGGAGAGTAAATCATGCCATTTCTGATTTCAATATTTTCTGTTGTGTCAAGTTCTGCTTTAGACACTTTGAAAATTGTATGCCAATTTTGAACAATTTTGTTCTTGTTTACTGTCAGGATTGAACTATCGCTCAGGCATAAATAAGTTCCAAGAAATCTGTTTTTAAATTTTCTTTGGTTTTTTCTATTTTCCGGTTGTGGTTCTTCAAAGTTTAACTCAGGAACACATGAACTCATCAATAGAATTAATGAGATTGCTAAGATTGAAAAAATGTTTTTCATGTTTTTTTTATTGCTTTTTTAATAGGTGTACTATTTTTCTAATAAAGATAAATTATTTGCAATATAGATTGCTTGATGCAAATATAATAATGATTTTTTAGATAACAAAGTGTTTTTTTGTTTAGCTCTATTTCTGAATATTCCACACTATGAAATTGTGTGGTAGCGGGGTATATCAGCGGCAGCAACAATAAATGCAATTGAAAAAAATATAAATACCCATTTGTAAGTTCAATTAAGAAATGCGACTTTTAATCGCGAAAAAAGGGAAGAAAATAATATTATTGTTGGAATAAGAAGAATACATCACGAAATTACAACATCAAACCTTACTCCCATTATAAAGGCTTTTACAATGTTTGTAAATTGTACTTCGTTAAAATTTATATGTCATAAGTAACAAAGCATAAATATTTAAAAGACAGTAAGTGTAAGAATATAAATCTTTATTATCTTATAGTATTATTGATTATCTTCATATAAAAAATTGTTTTTTTCTAATTTTAACTCCAAACTATCAATTATTCCAAATGAAGAATCATAATCAAGAATAATATTTTTAATTCCCAAATCAAATACAGTTTGAATGTTTTTGGCTTCAACCCCGTAGGTTATTTTATTCTTAATTAAATTATGTTTTTTCAAAAACATCATATGTTTTTCATCTACCTGAAATAAAAAACTTGAATAGTAATCAGGTTTAAATTTTTTTGGGATAAAATAATATTTCCATTCCTCGTCTTTGTCAAAACCTTCTAATGCTACTTTAATATTAGAATTTTTAGCTTTAATGTAATTTAAAAACAAAAGATCACCGTCTGCAATAATAATGTTTTTGTGTTCTTTGTGTTTTTCAAGAATACAAAGTAAAGAATCTGCAATTGGTTTAGTCGCTTTTTTTATATCAAGATATAAAGTCTTTTTTGGGTTAGTTTGATTTAAAAACATATTCAATGATAGAACCTTGTTTTTAGTTTGTTTCCCATTGTAAATTAAGTGTTTTAATTTAATATCATCCCAATTTAATTCATTTATGTTAGTATCAATACCTAAAAGACGTTCGCACGATTCGTCATGAAAAATAATTAGTTTACCATCTTTTGTACTTCTAATATCTGTTTCAATAGCACTAAAACCTAAACTATCACTTTTTAAAAATGCCTCTTCACTATTTTCTACATTAGAATTTACATAACCTCTGTGAGCAAATATTATAGTTTTTCCTTGATTAATTAAAGAATAATCTTTTCTATCTCCAAATCCACCTCCTAATACTATAATTATAATAATAAATATTATAATACCAGTTAAAATATAAAATACTATTTTCTTCATTTATTTTTTATAAATATTGCACAACATTAGTCCAAAACTCAATTCTGTTTGTTTCTATTAGAGTTTACTTATTGCAAATGTAATAATGATTTTTTGATAACAAAGCATTTTTTTTAACTCTATTTCTGAATATTCCACATGATGCAATAGTTTGGTAGCGGGGAGATACAACTCAAACTTTTTTATGTTTAATGAACCGATAAGTCCCTACGTACGCTTGATGATAATTCCTTCATTATACTACTGAAGATAAATATAAAGGGTGCATCTTGAGTATTATTACTCATTGATGCACCCCTTTATTAAGAATTAAATTTATTTTGTTGTTTTAC
>CAYLPA010000051.1:0-16007 GCA_964385385.1 uncultured Saprospiraceae bacterium
TGTAATTACCATTTCCCCAATTTGTCGCAATAATTAATGGATAATCATATTGATTGTAAATTATAGTTCTTGTAGAATTTCCTGAGCTACTTATCCAATTATTTGTACTTGAATATATAAATATATTTCCATCAAGTAATGCAATCTCAGAATTATAAAATGGATTAAATTTATTATCATATTGATAATTATCATTTGAAAATATCTGACCGGTTAGCTCTTTGTATAAAGAATGTGAAACATTTCCATTTATATATGTGAAATTCAGAATTCTAGTTTGAGTCGAATCAATTGTATCGTTCGCTAAGTAATAATATTTAAATTCAACAATTTTATTATTATTCCAAACAATATCATCAGTGATAACACCAAATCCAACATTTGTTATTTTTGATAATAAACCATTAGAATACTCATATTCCATAAATAAGAAAGGAGAATCAATTGTATCACCTAAATTATTAATGCTGTAATAAATAATTGATTCTAATAAAGTATCCTGGTTATAATTAAATTTATAATAATACGTGCCTTGACTATATGGATTATAAAAAGTGGTCTCACAGCTAATCATATCTAATTTATTAAATTGGTTATATGACAACTTTTTATCACCTATACTATCAAGTATGCAGGTTTGGCTAAATAAAGCTTGAACTAATATCAAATTGAATAGTAATGCAAAAATTGTTATGGAGAAATAATATTTCATAATATCTTTCTTTTATGCCAGTTAACGGTTGAATAAAAGCAATTGTTTTTATTTTTATTATATTTTTTTCTCAATTTAATCTTATTCCTCCAATTTGGTGGAATAAAGCAAACTTTTTCTTTTTTCTTAAAATATAATGCTCATAATTAACTTATCCCCAAAGATACAAAATAAATTATCAAAACATGCAAAACATGCCAGTTTTGATATTTGTAGGTTGTCTGGCATTTTGAAAGCATATTTCCCAATATTCCAGGTAAAATCTGTATTATGTCTTGTCATTGTATATTTTTGCTAAGACTTCTATCAGCTTAGGAATATGTTGTAAGTCTAATTCTGGTCCTGGATAAATATGATTCTTCTCGTCAGTCTTATTCAACCTTACAGATTCATTGTTAGCTATAAAAGTAATTCTAAGATTAAAATCAGGAGCTTCCCAACCGAGAGGGATTTGAAGATATTCGTTTTGAGCAGAGTCTTTATTGTAATTCATTTTGTATTATTTTAGGTTACATGGATATGGGTAAAAATTTTGCGGGCTTGCAACAAAAATTGAATATGTATATATTCCTATTGGGTCAAGCTTCTGTGAAAAATATACGTCTTTTATCAGAAAACACTTTCCCGTTCTAGTATTTTTTGCATAAACATCAGCAAAAATAAATCTACTTTTAACAAGATCAGTATATTTATTTGTAACAATATTCCATTGAGATTTATTTGTTAATATAACACTCTCAATTTTATAATTTAACCAATCACTTGAAAAAACTACAGTATTGTATAGTGCCTTTTTTAAATTATTATCTTCAAAATAGTCATCATCTAATGTCAGTTTATTGAAAAAGATTAATGTAGAATCGAAGCAATTTGTGTAATAAATTGGATGTTTGACAATATTGTATTTAACATTCTTTTCAGTTGTATTTATAATAAAAACATCAAGTGATTCTTTCTTACTGTTGCGATTAAAATTAATTGTTAACTTCATTTTATCAAAATAGTATACCACATCTAATACTTCTGGGTTTTTGACAATACTATCATTTGAATAAATTAAGGTTATCTCATTACTTGATAATACTTTACATAATATATTGATTTTTTTTACTTGTTCTTTTTTCCATAAAAAATTTGCAGCTTTATTAAAATTCCTCTTAATAAAAAAAGAATAGGATATTGAATCTGATGATACTTCGAAAAAACCTCCTTCTGTAATTGAGTAAGATTTTCTTTTGTATAACCATTTAAAGTCTTTATATTCAAGTAAGTCTAAAACTGGTATATTTCCAATTTTATTAAAGCTTTCTTTAACATTTGACCTGTTACCTTTTGCATAATCATATCGAGAGTAAACATCGTTTTCTAAAGACATAATTTCTTGGATATCAGGGCTACATTTGCTTGTTTCTTTTGTAATTCCATCGTGTTTGAAAAAAACCGGTAATTTGGAATCAATAGTTTTTTTCTTCCTTACATATAGTTTACAAGCTCTAACTATTGTAGAATCGTTCCATATCCATGGGTGATTAGTTGCATTATCATTAAATGTAGACCCGAAGCTTTCTAAAACTAGTCTACGGAAATCATTTAATCTTTTTTTGTACTTTTTTATTTCCTTCGTACTCAAGTCTCTTTCATATTGATACCATATGAGTTCAAATCCATTGTTTTCAGAAGTTTTTTTGTAGTTAGGTATTAGTTCAGGAATTAGTTGATATTCTTTATCATAATCTTTGTAGTTAATAGTTAAAGATGGGTTTATAGCTGATAAGTCAACTAAACATTTATTGAAATCTTGGCTTTTTAAATAATTTACTGAGATTGAAGCCAGTACTAGTAGTATGAAAATTTGTTTCATATTGTTAATATTTGTTTTAATTCCACATAACGCTGTTATGGGCTGGTTTTATTCTGTCCGATAAGCATAACTGCCGTCTGGTTTTACAAATGCTTCTGCAACTTTTTCAGCTTCTTCTGTCAGTTGCAAGTCGTGTTGTAGCCAATTCCAAGTTTCTCTAATTAGCGTATATGTCCCACGACCACCTTGATATTCTGTCCCGTAATTTGTTAAAAACTTGTTGCGGTTTAGATGGTCTGCAAGTTCTTCTCCCGACATTCGCATTTCGTGTCTGGAAAGGAAGTCAGCCAATTTCCAAATGTAAAGTTTCTTCTCGTTCATTTCTTTTATTTTAATAATTTTTGCTTACTCTATTTTCGGTTTTCAGCATGTCCCGTGCAGTTTCTTAAAGTTACAGCCAACGTTTGTATATAAACAATTGTTTTTATTTAAAATACAATGTTCATAATTAACTTTCCTCAAAGATAATAAAAAATATTAATAATTAATTTATCTTATATAAATAGTATCGACTTTATTCAGCATAATAAACAAAATAATTCTTAATTTTACTTACTCAATTAATCATTAATATGAATCAAGAAACTCCACTTGCTGAACAATTACGCCCTGATTCTCTCGAAGGTTTTATCGGACAAGAACATCTAACAGGCAAAAATGCAATTTTAAGAAAAGCTATAGAGACAGGAAATATACCATCAATGATTTTATGGGGTCCTCCCGGAGTTGGAAAAACCACTCTTGCTCATATTATTGCAAGTCAATTATTAAAACCGTTCTATACTCTTAGTGCTATAAACTCAGGTGTTAAGGACGTAAGAAATGTTTTTTCAAAAGTAAAAGAAAGCGGAAATCAGGCAATTTTGTTTATTGATGAAATTCACAGATTCAGCAAATCTCAACAGGATTCCCTGCTTGGAGCAGTTGAAAAAGGAGTTGTTACGCTTATTGGAGCTACAACAGAAAATCCTTCATTTGAAGTTATTTCTCCCCTGCTTTCGCGATGTCAGGTTTATATTTTAAAAGCATTTGAAGAACCTGAACTTTTAAAATTTATTGAGCTTGGAAAGACTTATCTTGAAAAAAAGAAAAACATAAAAATTAATATAAAAGAAGATGAAGCTCTTCTTAGAATTTCAGGTGGTGATGCAAGAAAATTGTTCAATGCTTTAGAACTTTCAGTTTATACTCTCTCTGCAAAAAACAAGAATATTATTATAACAAATGATGTTGTCCTCGAAATTGTGCAACAAAATATAGTAATGTACGACAAAGGTGGAGAACAGCATTATGATATTATTTCAGCCTTTATAAAATCAATGAGAGGTAGTGACCCAAATGCAGCAGTTTATTGGCTGGCAAGAATGATTGAAGGTGGAGAAGACCCAAAATTTATTGCACGCAGGATGATAATTCTTGCATCGGAAGACATCGGAAATGCTAATCCTAATGCATTGTTGCTTGCAAATGCTTGCTTTGATGCAATTAATAAAATAGGTTTTCCTGAAGGTAGAATCATCCTTTCTCAAACTGCTATTTATCTTGCTACTTCTGTTAAAAGTAATGCTTCATACACAGCAATTAAATCAGCTCAACAAACAGTTATGAAAACGGGTAATCTTCCTGTTCCTCTTCACATTCGCAATGCACCGACTAAACTTATGAAAGATATCGGTTATGGGAAAAATTATAAATATGCTCATAATTATACTGACAACTTTGTAGATGTTGAATTTTTACCTGAGAAAATAAAAGCGACAAAATTTTATAAACCCGGAGATAATCAACGTGAGAAAGAAATTAATAACAGACTGAAAGCACTATGGAAAGGAAAGTACGGATATTAATTATAAAAAAAAGTAAAATAAATTTCAATCCTAATTATTCTTTCTTAATTTTACAATTCTTTTTCAAAGACAAGGAATAACATATTAACAAAAGTAAGTTTGCTAAAAAAAATCAAACAATTAGTTTGGAATTATCATTTCCAAAAGGAATTTGATAAATTAAAACGAAAGCGTACATTAATTAATCTTGAGAATGCATACAAAATCGGATTAATTTATAATGCTTCCGAAGAAACTTCCTATATTAAAGTTAGTCAATTTGTTAAATTTTTACAGAACAAAGAAAAAAAAGTAAAGGCACTTGGTTTTGTGAAATACAAACAGATTCCTCATTATTGCATTCCAATGCTTTCTTTTGATTTTTGCACTTCTAAAAACATAAACTGGTTTAACAAACCTTCAAGTGTTTTTGTTAGAGATTTCATAAACGAAGAATTTGATATTATTATAGATTTAAATCTTGATAATAATTTATCAGGACAATATATCTCGGGTTTATCTAAAGCAAAATTTAAAGTGGGAATATTTGGTGAGAATAATTCAAAATACTATGATTTAATGATTAAACTTGATAATAAAAAAAATTTGAACGATTATATAAAAGAGCTAATTCATTATTTAACAATAATAAATACAAATGCTGATGAGAAGAAAATTTAAAGGAACTGGCGTTGCTATTGTTACACCCTTTCGCAATTATGGGACAATTGATTTTACATCCTTAGGACATATTATTGAACATATAATTAATAATGGAGTAAATTATATTGTTGCACTTGGCACAACAGCAGAAACAGCAACTTTATCATTCGATGAAAAAATTGCTGTTGTTGATTTTATTATCGAGACTGTTAACGGCAGAATTCCTATAGTTGTTGGAATTGGAGGAAACAACACTCAAAATATTACTGACTGCATAAAAGAAACAAATTTTGATGGTGTTGATGCAGTTTTATCTGTTTGTCCGTTCTACAACAAACCCCAACAGAAAGGCATTTATATGCATTATAAATCTATTGCAGACGTGTGTCCTGTTCCTGTTATTATGTATAATGTTCCCGGAAGAACAAGTGTTAACATGACTTCTGAAACTACTCTAAAACTTGCAAATGATTTTGAAAATATTATCGGAATTAAAGAAGCTTCAGGAAATCTTTGTCAATGTATGGAAATTATAAAAAACAAACCAAAAGATTTTCTTGTTATCTCAGGCGATGATTTGTTAACTTTACCTCTTTTATCAATAGGTGGAGATGGTGTTATTTCTGTAATTGCTAATGCTTTTCCAAAAGAATTTTCTGAAATGGTACAGCTTGGATTAAAGGGGCAAACCAAAAAAGCTATAGAATTTCATTATCAACTTACTGATATTATTAGTGCTATTTTTGCCGATGGAAATCCTTCCGGAATTAAAGCTGCTCTTGAAGATTTAGGTTTATGTCAAAATAATCTACGCTTGCCTCTTGTGAAAATCAACAAATCCTTACATAATCATATCAATAATTTAATTAAAGAAATAAAAGCTGTTAAAGTCTAAAATGTACAAACTGTTCTATAAAATATTTTTTTTAGCTAATCTGTTTTGGATTAGCTTTTCTTTTGCTCAAAATAATGACCTTTCTTCAATCAACGAGATAAATGATTTATTCCTTGAAAAAGGAGAGATTTATTTCATGTTTGATAACTCTTCAGAAATTGACTTGAATACTTTGACAAAAATAATTTCAATTGATAAAGTTGAAGAGAATAAAATATATGCTTATGCAAATAAAAAGGAATTCCTAAGATTTCAAAAGTTAAATTATAGCTATAAAGTTCTACAACATCCGGGAACACTAATTAATCCAAGAATGATTAATTATGAAGATTTTAAAAAATCAAAATCATGGGATTTTTATCCAACTTACAGCGCTTACGACAGCATAATGCATAAATTTCAAAGCGACTATCCTAATCTTTGCAAAATTAAAAATATTGGAACTTTACCAAGTAACAGAAAATTGCTTGTTGCCAAAATTTCGGATAGTGTGAACATTTCTGAAAATGAACCACAGTTTTTATATACTTCGACAATGCATGGCGACGAAACTGTCGGATATATTTTGATGTTACGTTATATAGATTATTTGCTTTCGAATTATGGCAACAATCCAAGAATAACAAATCTCGTAAATAATATTGAAATCTGGATTAATCCACTTGCAAACCCTGATGGAACTTATGCTGGCGGAAACCATACTGTAAACGGAGCTACACGCAACAATGCAAATCATGTTGACATTAACCGCAACTTCCCCGACCCCAAAGATGGACAACATCCTGACAGCAATGCCTGGCAATATGAAACTATTTATTTTATGGATTTTGCCGACAGTAATAATTTTGTAATGTCAGCAAATCTTCATGGCGGTGTCGAAGTAGCTAATTATCCTTGGGATACATGGGCAAAACTTCATGCTGATGATAATTGGTGGGAGTTTGTTTGTAGAGAATATGCTGACACAGTTCACAATTTTTCTCCTTCGGGATATTTAATGTATTTAGACAGTGGAATAACAAACGGTTATCAGTGGTATTCAATAAGTGGCGGAAGACAAGATTATATGAATTATTTTCATCAATGTAGAGAGTTTACTCTTGAACTTTCAAACACAAAACTTCCTCAAGCTAATCAATTACCAAATTATTGGAACTGGAACTATCGCTCTTTGCTAAATTATATGGAGGAAGTTCTTTTTGGAATTAAAGGTGTTGTTACTGATTCAATAACTGGAAAGCCATTAAAAGCTAAAATTTTCATCTCATCTCATGACATTGACAGCTCACACATTTATTCTTCTTTGCCAAAAGGAAATTATCACCGACCAATTTATGCAGGAACTTATTCATTTACATTTTCGGCTTCGGGATATAAAACAAAAACTGTTCAAAATATTACTATTTCAAACCGTTCGACTGTTGTTCAGGATGTGCAATTAGCTCCTGCAAACATTGGAATAAACGAAAACTCAATTGAAAATTCAGTGAAAGTATTTCCTAATCCTACTAATGGAAAACTAACAATTTTTATTTCAGATTTGACAGATGAATTTATTGAGATTGACTTGTTAAACTTACAAAGCCAAAATATTTATTCTGAAAATATAAAAAATAAATCTAATGAATATTTTTCTCATTCATTAGATTTATCTCACTATTCCAAAGGAATATATATTTTTAAAATTACAAACAATAGTTATGTAATTTCTAAAAAGATTATAATTCAATAATTTTATTTTATTCCAACCAACTCAACATCAAAAACAAGTGTTGATTTACCGGGAATTGGACCAAAATCTTCTTCACCATATCCTAATTGATAAGGAATAACAAATCTAGTCTTCTCTCCAATTTTCATTAAAGCTAGACCCTCGTCCCAACCGGGAATAACTTTACCCTGACCTAATTGAAAATCAAAAGGCTGTCCTCTTTGGATAGATGAGTCAAAGATTTTTCCATCTTCAAAAAATCCTGTATAATGAACAATAACGGTATCTCCAGCTTTTGCCTGAATTCCGGTGGTTTCAGCAACTTTAATATATTTAAGTCCTGAAGCTGTTGTTAGGGTATCTTTTCCACTAACATCGTAAGGTTTTGGTTCTATCATTTTTTCTACATTTAAAATTTCAACATCAAAAATTAAATTTGATTTGGGAGGAATTACAGGAGCTCTACCTTTTTCGCCATAAGCCAAATGATAAGGTATTATCAAGCGAGCAATATCTCCTACGCTTAATAAAGTAAGTCCTTCTTCCCAACCTTTAATAACACTATTTTTTCCAAGAACAAATTCTATTGGTTCGCCTCTATCAACTGAAGAATCGAATTTTTTTCCATCTTCAAAATAACCTGAATAGTGTGCCTTAACTTTCATGTCAGCTTTTACACGTGCACCTTCACCCTTTTTCATGATTATGTATTTCAATCCGCTTTGAGTGCTTAAAGTGTCTTTTCCTGTTACATCAAGAGGTTTAACTCCCGGTTTTACATTAATCAATTCCACGTCAAAAACAAGAGTAGAATTTGATGGAATTACTCCCATGTCTTTTTCACCATATCCCAGTTCGGGTGGAATTATTAAAGTCATTTTATCACCAACTTTCATCAGTGCAATTCCTTCGTCCCATCCTTTTATAACCTGGCCTTGACCTAATGAAAACTCAAAAGGTTTTCCACGTTTAACTGAACTGTCAAATACAGTATCATTTGTAAGTTTACCTGTATAATGTACGCTTACTTTATCGCCGGCATTCGCTTGTATCCCATCACCTTTTTCGGTATAAACATACTGCAAACCTGACTCTGACGTATAAGTTTCATTTAACTTAATTTTGCTCGTAGAAGAGCAACCAACTATACTCATAATAATAGATAAATTAATAATTAATTTTATTGTTTTCATATTCTATAATTTTAAAATTCAATAAGCTTAGGTTATTGTTTTTTACTATTTTACTTCAACTAATTCAACTTCAAATACAAGTGAAGAATATGGTTTTATACTTTGATTTCCTCTATCACCATAAGCAAGTTTTGATGGAATAATCAATTTAGCTTTGCCGCCTTCGTTCATCATTGCAATTCCTTCGTCCCATCCTTGAATCACCTGACCAGCTCCAAGCTGGAATTCATAAGGTTCACCTCTATCATAAGAAGCATCGAATTTTGTACCGTCAAGCAACATACCTTTATAATGAACTTTAACAACTTTTCCTGCTTCAGCTTTTTTCCCTTTACCTTTTTCTATTTCTACGTAATATAATCCGCTTGAATTAGGTTGAACTTTAATGTTGTTTTTCATTAAATATTTTTTAATATTTGATGATTCATCTTTTTTCATTTTTTCAATTTCCATTTCTTGTTTCTTCATATATTCTTCTTCTGTTGTAACTTCTACGAGTTCAACATCAAAAATAAGTGTAGAATAAGGAAGAATTACTTCTCCTTTTTGTTCATCACCAAAAGCAAGATGTGAAGGAATAATCATTTTAGCTTTTCCTCCAGCTTTCATCATCATAATAGCTTCATCAAAACCAATTCCCATCTGACCAATACCTACCTGATAAGGCAAAGGTTCGCCGTTTCCTGCTTCTTTAGAAGAATAAAATTTCATCCCGTCAATCAAACTAACATCATAATCAATAATAACAACATCTTTTTCTATTGGTGAAATTCCTTTTCCAATATTTTCTTCAATCATGTATAATCCAGATATTGTTGGTTTTGTTTCAATATTGTTTTTGCTAATATATTCTAACAGGTCTTTTTGTTCTTTATCTTTAAGATACTGCATTTTTTCAATATTTTCTCTTTCTGATTCATCTTTTAATTTAATATCAATGACTTTAACATCAATATAAAAGAAGCTGCCACTATCGAGAAATGGTGGAATAACACCACCTCCTACTTTAAGAAAGAAGGAATCGGTATTAATAACAAAAGTAGCACTGTCGCCTTTGCTTAACATAGCAAGAGCTTCGTTGAAATCTCCAACATACATGGGCTCCTGAAGTGGAAAAGTGAGAGGTTCGGGATAGGTACGAGTATCTGAAAAAACAGAATCTTCACTTGTTTTGTAAACCATTTCGAGTGTGATTAAATCACCAACAAGTGGTTTGATAGAATCAGGATTACTAATATGCATTTTGTAAAATAATCCTGTTTTAGTTTTTTTAAATCCCGGGTGTTCTGAATTGCATGAAGCAAAAATAAATGCTAAAGCAAATAAAATTAAAGCGCTTTTTAAAATGTGATTTTTCATAATTTTTTAATTTAATTTTTATGGTTATTTTTTAATTATTATTCTATTTTAAAATATTATAGCTACCTACGCAGTAACGGTTAGGCAAGTTTTTAATTTTTAAGCAATTCAATATCATAGATTAGAGTAGCTCTCATTGGTATTTTTTCATTATCTCCCAAAAGCCCGAAAGCAAGATGAGATGGAATAATAAACTTTGCTTTATCACCCTTTTTCATTAATAAAATTCCCTCATGCAAGCCATTAATTTCATCACTCTTTCCCAAAACAAATTCCTTTGGACCATCTTCAATAGATGAATAACATTTATTTCCGTTTATAAGATTAACAGTAAAATTTATTTTAACAACTTTTCCTTTTTCAGCATTTTCTCCATCACCTTTTTCATAAATCAAGTATCTTAGCCCTGTTCCTGTTTCTTGCATTTTCCAATTATAACGACTGATATAATCTTCAATCTGCTCATTTTCTGTTTTCACTAAATGTTTGTTAGCTTTTTCCAATGGCTTTTCATACTCTTTAAGATTTATTTTATCTTTTTCAGTTTTATTATTCCCACACGACAAAACAAATATACAAGAAATAAATCCGATTAATCCGTATATTAAGTGTTTTGTTTTCATCTTTTTAATAAAATAAATCCTAATAATTATAAGACAGTATTATTTAACTCATTTTTATATAAAGGCAATAATTCTCTAAATTTCTTTATTGTTTCATCGAGAGTAACATAAGAATTTCCACCTGCTGCATTACGATGTCCGCCGCCTTCAAAATGTTTATTTGCAAAATCATTTACAGAAAAATTGCCTTTTGAACGAAAAGAAATTTTTATTCCTTTACCATTATCTTTTTCAGTTAACAAAACGGCAAAATATATATTTTTTATTGATAATGGATAATTCACGATTCCTTCGCTATCTCCAACCTGAAAGTCAAATTTTTTCTTGTCTTCTTTTGAAATACTTATGTAAGCTGTTTTATATTCATCAAAAACTACTAATTTTTCACTAAGGCAATAACCTATCAATCGCATTCTTTTTTCAGAAAAAGTATCATAAACAAGATGATGAATTTTTTCGCTGTTAATTCTGAATTTAATTAATTCGGTAGTTATTCTGAAAGTATCGGGATAATCGCATGAATAACTAAATGAACCGGTATCAGTACAAATTCCGACATATAAATTTTCGGCAATAGACTTATCAATTAGTTTTTTATAGCCAAGAGCATCGATAAAATTATAAATTAATTCGGCAGTGGATGATGTTTTTGTATCAGAAAAAATATAATCAAAAGTATTTTCAGGTTCAATATGATGGTCAATTAAAATTTTAACTCCTTTTGCATTTTTAAGAGGGTCGGAAAGTTTATCAACTCTTTCAGGAGAATTAAAATCAAGGCAAAATATTATATCAGCATTATTAAGCAAACTGATACATTTATTTGAATTTTTACTACAAATCAAAATTTCGTCACTTGCATTCATCCATGATAAAAAAGAAGGAAAGTTGTTAGGAAGAATTGATGAAACTGAATAATTTAGCTTCTTAAAAAGAGTATATAAAGCTAAAGAAGAACCCACAGCATCACCGTCAGGATTAGTGTGAGAAATAATTACTATATTTTTTGATGATTTTAGTAATTTCTTTATTTTGCTTATTAAATTTGAATTCAATAGAATATATGGTTTTTTATTCAGTTATTTTTGAAGTGCAAATTTATAAATTTATTTTAGATATAAAAGCGGAATATTCAAAGATAATATCTATATTTACATCATCATTAAAAAAAATTCAAATTATGACAGGAAACAAGACCTTTACTATTATTAAACCCAATGCTGTTCAACATGGCTATGTAGGAGAAATTCTATCAAAAATCAATAAAGCAGGTTTCAGAATTTCATCAATGAAATTTATTCACATATCAAAAAATAGAGCCAAAGAATTTTATGCCGTCCATAAAGATAAACCTTTCTTTGACGAGCTTGTTTTATTTATTTCATCTGGTCCTGTTGTAGTTGCAATTTTAGAAAAAGAAAATGCAGTTGAAGAATATCGTAAATTAATTGGTGCAACAAATCCCAAAAAAGCCGATGAAGGGACTATTAGAAGTGCTTTCGGACATTCCTTGCAAAAAAATGCCGTTCATGGTTCCGATTGCGATGAAAATGCAGAAATAGAATGTAATTTCTGGTTTTCTTTATCGGAGAGGTTTTAGTATAAAAACTAATTTTTTAAATAAACATTTTTAAATTAATTTAAAAAATGAGAAAGAAACATTTCATTCTTATTTTATTATTTGTTTTAATATCATCAAGCATTGAACTTATAGCTCAGAATGATAGTATTAAAGATAATTCCTATTATTTTGATGATAGTGGAATATCCGAAGCAAAAAATATTGTTAAGCTAAATATTCTGTCAATAATAAATGGAGATTTACCTTTATATTACGAAAGGATTCTAAGCAAATCAATAAGTATTGAAGTGGGAGTTGGTTTATTGTTACCTTATTATATTCCTGAATTACCTCAAATATTATCAGAAGAAGCATCAGATATTAAAAATCCTGATTTGGGATACAGTCTTTGGATTCATCCGAAATTATATATTTTCCATGAAGCTCCTGAACTATCCTACATAGGAATGCAATTAAGAAGAAGAAACTACAATCAAGATTATCAAACATTCAGATATACTGACATAACCGTGAATTATGGAATTCAATTTATTGTAGGAAAAAGAATTGTTTTTGATTGCAATATTGGTTTAGGACTATTTATAAATGCTAAAAAATCAACATTGAATGATAGTTATATTGATGGAATCGCACTCCCTCTTGGCGTAAAAATAGGTTATCTTTTTAATTAATTAAATTACAAACAAATGAAAAAAACAATTATTATTTTGGGACTTTTAACTTTTTCAATCCTTATTTCCTTTGGGCAATCAAAATCAAAAAAAGTGGATATTTTATGGGGATTAGAGCAAAAGAAGTCAAAGAGATCAACTCTTAGCGATATTGTTGGATATGACAAAACCGGAATTTATGCTATTAAAACTCAAAATACGGGTTTGATAGGATACAATACAAAAATCACTCTTGAGCATTACAACAACAAAATGAATCAAACTAAATCAGTGGAAATAAATTTGGAGGAACAAAATAAAAAGACATATTTTGAATTCATAATTCAATTAAATAATGAATTATACCTTTTTTCTTCATTCAAGAATCAAAAATTGAAACGGAATTTTCTTTTTGTTCAAAGCATTAATAAAAAGACACTTCAATTTAATAAAGACTTAAAAAAAATAGCAGAAATAAATTATTCGGGAAAAAGTAAATTCAATGCAGGAAATTTTGATTTTGTCCTATCAAGAGATAGTTCAAAAGTTTTGATTTATTATAACTTACCTTATGATAAATATGGAAGTGAAAAATTCGGATTTAATGTTTTTGACAATAATTTAAACGAATTATGGGAGAAAAAAATCACTCTACCATACAAAGAAGAATTGTTTGATGTTGAAGATTACCTAATTGATAATAATGGAAATGTGCACTTATTGGGAATGATATTTAAGGATAAACGTAAAGACAAAAGAAGAGGAGAGCCAAATTATAAATATCAAATTTTAAGCTATCTAAACGATGGAGAGAGCATAAAAGAATATCCAATTAAAATTGAAGGGAAATTTTTAACTGATATGCAAATTGCTGTTAATGATGAGCAAGATATGATTTGCGGAGGTTTTTATTCAAATGTAGGTACTTTTAGTATTATAGGTAGCTATTTTATTAAAGTTGATGGAAAAACTAAAGAAATCACGGCAAAAAGCTTTAAGGAATTTGGGATTGATTTTATCACTCAAAATATGTCTCAAAGAAAAGAAAACAAAGCAAAAGCAAAAGCAGCAAAAGGAAAAAACGTTGAGTTATATGAATATGATTTAGATAATATTATTTTGAAAAATAACGGAGGTGCAATGTTAGTAGGAGAACAATATTATGTCCGTGTTATAACAAATACCTATAGAAGCTCAAGTGGAGTTATGAGTACTTCTACTACTTATTATTACTACTTCAATGATATTATAGTTATAAATATGTCTCCAGATGGCAATATTGAATGGGCTGAAAAAATAGCTAAAAGACAATTAACAACTAATGACCGTGGATTCTATTCGTCATACACACTTTCAGTTGTTGGAGACAAAATGTATTTCGTGTTTAATGATAATCCTAAAAATTTATTTTACAAAGGAGAAGGAAAACTCTATAATTTTAATAAAGGCAAGGAATCATTAACTGTCTTGGTTGAGCTTGATAGCGATGGTAAACAAACCAGAGAAGCACTGTTTTCTTCAGGTGAAGCAGATATTTTAACACGACCAAAAGTTTGTGAACAAATTTCTGAAAATGAAATGATATTATTCGGGCAAAGAAGAAAGACACATAGATTTGCAAAAATTACGTTTAAAGAATAGAACTATTATTTTTCACGGTGACTATAGAATTTATCTCCCTATCATCAATTTTCTAATCAATCTTTCATTCTTATTCGTTAGATGAAGGAAATAAATTCCTTTTGAAAATCCATTTATAGGGATTAAAATTGTCTGTTCTAATGATTCTTTCGAATAAACTAAGCTACCGGATACATTATACAAACTTAAAATCATTTTTTTCGTTTTGGCTTGTTTTATAATAATATTACGAACATCTACATAAATAATAGGTTCAAGGTTTGTGTTATGATTTTCAACACCAATTGTATTTGTCAGCTTAAAGCTAGGAGAAGGTCCTGAAAGAAAATCTGTATTTGAATTATTTGTATTTGCCACACTAAGAACATAAACTACATAATCAATATTTTCAACAATCGGATTGCCTTGAGCATCTCGAATATTTGAATTTAAAGTAACATTTACATTTGTTCCGCTCTGATTAATTGAAGTAAAAGAGTTAGAATATAAAGATTGTGCTACTTGCAAATCAAAAGATGAAACAAAAGAAACAGGCACAATAATCACTCGATATTCGTCAATAGTATTTTCGTTTACAGCTTTTTGAAAACTAACACTTATGTCAGAAGCATTAGCATTATTGGCAATATCAGCACCAATAATATTGCTAACAGAATCAGATAGAAAAAACAAACCCTCCCCTGCTAAAACTGTTGAATCGGAATTAGCTCGGTAAGCATAGGATTTTATAGTCATTTGAGTTGCATTAGCAACAACATCCATTAATATCCACCCATAATGCCATTTTTGATTTATTTTAACTCTAACTCCAAGATAATGATTTGTAACACCAAAGACCCATTGTCCTGCATAAGAGCTATTATAAAACTGAAGATTAAGAACTCTGATAACATCAGGGTCGGGATGCTTGGTAACCCATTGCATTGTTGACGCATTACTGTCGATTGAAGTATTTATTTTAAATTTGTAAGGATAATAATGAGAAGGATCCACTGCCGGTAAATCACCCATAAATTCTGCATCAGTATGAAGAATTGCAACTCCAATTCCATTTCCATTTAAGCCGGAAGCAGAATCTTCGTGAACAAATTTAAAGTCGGGTGTTCCATCGTTATTCAAATCCAAATAATATATTTCATTATCATTTACAATAGTGTCAGGAGTTAAATCTGTTACTATCACCTGAGAATTAGCAGTAAATGAAAATAAAATAATAAAACTCAGCAACAGTTTAAATCACTAGCATCCGAAAGTTTTTGCTAAATTAAAGAAAACATAGTTCTATCCCAGT
>CAYLPA010000052.1:0-12584 GCA_964385385.1 uncultured Saprospiraceae bacterium
TCTTAGAGTTCACGATGTGAAACCAGCAGTTGAAACAATTAAAATTGTTAATAAATTAAATTAATTAACTTTGCATATATAATTACATTTTTATGATTGAACTATTAATAACAAATTTTATTAAAATCAGACTGCTTGATGTTATTGATATTCTATTGGTTGCTTTTTTGTTATATGCAATCTACCGTCTAATAAAAGGCACTGTAGCAATTCGAATTTTCATAGGTATTATTTCGTTTTACCTGATATGGAAACTGGTAAAAGTTCTACAAATGGAGCTGCTAAGTGAAATTCTCGGCTCATTTATTAGTGTTGGAGTAATTGCATTACTTATTGTTTTCCAACAAGAAATCAGGAAATTTTTACTTTTATTAGGTACTCCAAGCTTTATAGGAAAAAATCAAAAACGTTTTTTATTTTGGAAATTCAATATAGGAAAGCCTATAGTACTTGATATTGATTCTATTATAAAGGCATGCAGGAATATGGCAAAAACAAAAACCGGAGCATTAATTATTATCACAAATAAAAATGAACTGCTTGAACTTAATGAGACAGGAGAAATTATTGATGCAAATATTTCAAATTCTCTTATTGAAAGTATTTTTTATAAAAATAATCCTCTTCACGATGGAGCAATAATTATAAGAAAAAACAAAATTGCCTCTGCAAGTTGTGTTCTTCCTCTATCAAAAAAATTGGATTTCCCGGCGAATTATGGATTAAGACACAGAGCTGCTGTTGGAATTACAGAACAATCCGATGCTATTGCAATTATTGTATCGGAACAAACCGGAAATATTGCTTATAGCAAAGCAGGAGAATTAAAAACTAATATTAGTCTTACCAAGCTCGAAGATTTCTTAAATAATTTTTTTCCAAAATAATAATTAAAAATATAATACTATGAAAAACAAGAAGATTTTAATTCCATTATTATTAGTTTTCGTAATATTTTCATGTAGCAAAGTTCCAATAACTAATCGTAAGCAATTCCGCATGCTTCCGAATAATGTTATGATGAGCATGAGTTTGTCGAACTACAAAGGTTTTCTTTCAAAGAATCCAGCTATGCCTGCAAGCAATTCTAATACCGCAATGGTAAAAAGAGTTGGAGCAAAAATATCAACGAGCCTTACAAAACACATGAAAGAAACAGGACACTCCAAACGTGTAAAAGACTTTCAATGGGAATTTAATTTGGTAAACAATAAATCCGTAAATGCATGGTGTATGCCCGGTGGGAAAATTGTTTTTTATTCCGGAATTCTACCATACACAAAAACAGAAACCGGTTTGGCTGTAGTGATGGGACACGAGATGGGACATGCTGTTGCTAAACATGGCAACGAAAGAATGAGTCAACAACTTATAATCGTTCTCGGTGGTGCTTCTCTTGCGGTTGCAATGAAAGAAAAACCAGAACAAACAAGAAATATTTTCCTTGCTGTTTATGGTGTTGGTTCTACTTTAGGAACACTTGCTTATTCGCGAAAACATGAATATGAAGCCGATAAACTCGGAATGGTTTTTATGGCATTAGCTGGTTACGACCCCGCCGAAACAATAATATTCTGGGAAAGAATGTCGAGCAAAGGAGGTGCTAAAATCCCTGAATTCCTTAGCACACACCCAAGCGATAAAAACAGAATTGAAGAAATGAAAAAATTCTTGCCGGAAGCAAAGAAGTATTATAAAGCTTCGTAGGTTATTCTTTAATATTTATCTTCCTTTTCAAACCATCAATTATGAGAAAAATATTTTTTATTTGTTTAATGTTTCTAATAAGCTATTCCTATTCTCAAAATATTGGAATAGACTATAATTCTACCGGAGCCGGAAAGAATATTACAGCTACCTTTTCAAAAGAAATTAAAAGAAGCGAATTAGGATTAGGATTAGGATTTAATATTAACAGCATTAAACAGACTGATGACCAGAGCAATATATTTTACAAAAGATTGTATGCAACCAAGCCAATTCATTATCTAAATATTAATATATTTTATAACAGACGTGTTTTTGCAAATTTACAACATATAGAACCATTTGTATTTTATGACCTTCAAATGAAATATTCAACCACAAGAAGCAGTATGTTTATGCCTTATGCTTTCGACTCAACAATTGTAAGTAATTCTCCTGATGACAAAGTACTTTACAGAAACTATATTAGAAATTACGGTCCATTTTATTGGATTGAAAATGCAATAGGAATAGGTTTTAAAGTAAACATTTATGATAAATTGGATTTACAACAAAAAATTGGATTTGGAGGATACTTTATATAGAAATTTTAGCAACAAAAAATTGCTTACATTATTTGTAAGCAATTTTTTATTAAATTTAACAAATGAAAGTTTTTATAGTTTTTATGATTGCAAGCATTTATGCAAATGCTATTTACTCTCAAGATGTAACTATTAAAGGTACAGTAATTGATGAGGTTACAGCCAAACCTGTTGCTTATGCTCATATTTACTTTGATTACAATCTTGGTTCATCTACAAATAGAGAAGGAAAGTTTATTCTTAATTATGATGAGAATATGATAAATAATGACAGTTTAACTATCTCTTGTATTGGATATAAACCGAAAAAAATATCGCTAAGTGAAATAGATAAATATAATGATAATAGAATTTCCATTATACCATTAATATATAAATTTGATGCAATCACAATAAAATCTCAAGAAATAACTCCTTATGAATTACTACAGAGTGCTTTACACAAACTAAAAACTAATTGCTTAAATAAAAGTACATTTTATCATTGTGCATACTATGAGCATATTGATTTATTTCAAGAAATACCAGATACTACAACAAGGACAGTTAAAAGTAATATTTTACTTGAGACTCAGAAATATAATAAAATTCGAAAAAATATTGGTCTGTCAATTGATGAAAAAATATATTTTATTAGTATTGATAGAGGAAAAGAGAGATTATTTGCAGATCATATAAAAGAACCAAGTGAGTTAAAATATTTATTAGCAGAAAACTTACTTAATTATCGTCGTAATATATTTTATTCAAAGAAAAAGTATAATTATGAAATAGAACAAATATATTATGATAGTACTTTGTTAAATTCCATAATCGAAATTGCCATTACTCCAAAAGATACTAATAAACATTTTGGATATGCTAATGTTTTTATTGCAAGTAATAAACATCAAATTATCAGAGTCCAAGAACGATATTTAAAGTCGAGGGTACCCGATGGATCTAATGGTAAATACGGGGTGTATCGTTATGCTGATTCCGAGAGTCTTATTGTTTATAAAATTAATAGCGATGGCAAAATGGAATTGTCTTATATACATTCATTTTTTGGTAATTCATTTTATGAACCGGAGATAAATAAAACAACTTATGTGAAAAATGTGTTTATCAAACTTAATGTGATTGGCAAAGTTAAAAATGGTTATAAATTAAAAAATGAATTACCGGAAATGCAATATGATAAAAATGCTTATAATCAGGAGTATAATGATAATAAATCGTTTAAATTAGAACCAGGTATTGAATATGCCAAATAGAAATAAAGAAAAGTTTTTGACTCGATTTAGATTGAAGAAATAATTAAATTCGAAATAAACTTTTATACATTCTGAAAGTATTTAATAAAATTTTCTCGTTTCAATTTCAATTTAACAAACCTTTAATTTCAGAACTATTTACATATTATCATTGAAATGGATTAAATATTTCTTTATAAACACTTGCTTATTTATTAATTTGAATTAATTTTATAAAGTCTTTTATTTTGCCATTTGAAACAGTTTTAAACTAATAATATGAAACTAATTAGCTTTCTAATATGTTTAGTGTTTTTATCCAGTAGCTTACCTGCCCAAGATAATTTTGGAGATGTTTTCACATTTGACACAATGTTGGTTATTGACGAACAATCAATTATTTCAAATATTCAGAAGGAACATTTAGCAAATATCTATAAAAACACTGCAATGTTCACTAATATCGGTTCAAAAAATATAAAAAGCTTGGACACAATTACCTTTTTTTCTTTCAACACTAATAATCGCTCTATTACTAAAGTTTATTGCATTAGTAATAATTTGAAAAACGAGAAATTTGAATGGCCAATAATTAGCAGTTTTGCATTTACTGACTCATTAATTTTGATTTCTTGTTATAAGGATGTCCTAATATTTAGAAAAATATCCGATGAATTTTACACTTATTCGGAAAGAATAAAACTTAATCACTCAATACATCATTTTTTCAACTGTATTAATGACACTCTACTTATTTATGCAACATATTATATGAGAGGAAACAAGGTCTCTTTTTTTAATCTTAAAACAAAAAAGAATGAATATACTCTAAAACCTCCTATGAATCTTCCTCAATTTAGTGTTTGCGGTCCTAATAATTTTTTTGATGCAAATTCAAAATATATGGCGTTTTCAGATGCTTCTAAATATACAATTGAGATAAAAGATTATGCTGATAATACTATTCAGACTATTCAGAAAGACTATCCCAACTGGAAAAAAGTTCCTGCTTCAACAAAAAATGCTTTGCAAAAGACAAAGGACCCGCATAAAGTAATTTCTATACTAAATCAAGATAAAGAAAAGTATAGTGTAATTGATTTTGTTTATTTTATCTCAGAAACAGAATTACTTGTTAGTTATAGGTTGAACCTTAACGAAGATATGGACTCTTGTTACATTGATATTTGGAAACTAAATATGAATTCAGCTAAGTTTGAACTTGAAAAATCAGGTATTTTTACACCTTCAAATTATTTTGTTGCAAAAAAAGATGAGAAAATTACGAAACAGGCTTACCCATTTAGTTTTACTTATATAAGAAATGGAGCCATTCTATTTATAAATGATTTTATGCTAATTTCAAGTTATAATGCACCTATCAACCCAATTAATTATAAATATTCTGAATATAATAAAGCTTGTGATGACTATTTTTATGAAAATAATCCTGTACTGCTATTGCAGATTTATGATAAAAGAGGGGAAGAATAAATTCATTAACAAAAAAACAGGAATTGTTACTTGTTTGTTTTTTCTTGCTCAGCTTACTTCACTATCTCAAACTCCCACTTGTTTAGACATAAGAGGAGATACTATTAATCTTTTACAAGATAACAAAACAACAATTTGCATTTTATATTCTGAGCCAATCTGTTCGGCATGTATTGCACTTTTATCGCAAACCTTTGATACTTTAGAAAAAGACTCATCGGTAAATTATTTTTTAGTATTCCCTTGGATTAATTCTGTTTTCATAAGAAAGCAATATGTAATTTACACTCAAACAAAATTTAATCAATTCACACCCTGCTTTATCTCTAATCCAGATAGTATTTCCTATTACTTAAATATAAAAACCGTTCCTTCAATTATTATTTACCAAAAGAATAGTGAAATATTATATTATAAGAACGAAGCCCTATTTTATGAAAAAAAGAATTACCTCTATATAAAACAAGATGTATTAAAAATTATAGGAAATTTATAATGGAACTAAAAGAAAAAATTCTTATTCCGTATTAATACAATAAAAAGATGCAATAGATATAATTTTTACTACATATTTCTTAATTTTGAATTATGAAATACCTAAAACTAATAATTATTTGTATATTTTTTACTTGCAATGCTATAGGACAAGATATAGATTTAAAGTATGTTAGAAAATCCTTTACTGCCAAATACTACAACTCAAATAACACTCGTATAACATATTTGAATTCTTATTATATAAAAGGAAATAATCCAATAAAAGATACTATTACAGTAATTTTATCAAATAAGAAAAAAATAAAACTCAAAAACCAAATTCAATTAAAGATTAACTCATTCAATTTGTTATATGACGGGGATTCCATCTACAGAAAATATGATAATGGGAAAATAATTGATAATACAGAGTTTACAAAGGGATATAATACCTACCTTAAGCAGTATCTTAATCCAAATCCTTTTTATAATTCAATGTTATTTTTTTGGTATTTACCTAAATGTGAAGTTAATAATATTCAAGAAATTGATAATAAAACTATTATTGATATTACATATACTGAGAAAAAATATTATGGAAAACGTATTGCAAATTACGTTTTAAATATTACTGATACAGTTATAGAAAAATATTATGTTGATTACATTTCTGATAATATTGATTTCACGACTAAATATGAATATTACGATTATATTTCATTTACTACAGATAGTGTTAGTAAAACAAATTTCTTTAAAAACACAGAAAAAATAACAGCTAAAAACTATGAACCTAATAAAAGAAACGTTCTTGAGAAGGATAATTTTTTCAAGAATTATAAGTGTTTAAATTTAAACGGTGATACAGTGAGTTTAAAATCTTTCAATGCAAAATTTTATTTAATTGATTTATGGTATATTGGTTGTAAACCTTGTGCAAAGGCATTGCCATACATTAATGATATCCATAAAGATTTTCCTGAATTAAAAGTAATTGGACTTAATGTATTAAACAAAAAATTGCAAGATGTGAAGGATTACAAAGAAAAAAAGAAGATAAATTATACTATTTTGGTTAATGATAATATTAGAAAAGAAATAAATACAGAAGGGTACCCGTATTTTATTATTCTGGATTCAAATTTAAAGATTCTCTATTTTCAAAAAGGATTTACAGAAAAGAAAATTAAAGAGATACGGAAACATATAAACACCTTAGTTTTTAAATATTAGCAAAATGAAAAAAATAAACATATTTATTACAATATTAATATTAAGCCCAATTTTAGCTTTTAATCAGCAATCTGATAACAAAGAATTTTTAAACTATCTAAATATTGATACAATAGTATCTCTAAAAGGTACAGGTGAATTAAGGAAAAATGCAGGGAAAAATTTACAATCATGCATTTATGAAAATGATTACTATATATTAAAAGTCGAAGAATTTGGAAAAATTGACACATTAAATTTATGGAAAATTAATCTTATAAACTTTGAACAACATAAATTAAAATGTGTAATCGGGAAAAAACTAAAAAACAAAAAAGACTTAAGAGAAAAACCCGCTAATTTTCAAGTAATTGCTAACAACATTTACATTCAAGGATTCCATAGAATATTTGTATTTCACGAAACATCAGCAAATACATACGAATATTCCAATACTATTAATCTGAATTCTACTTATTGGAAAAGTATAAAATATTTTGATAATAAGTTATTATTAATTGATTTTAATAATCCTATCTGCAAAATAGGTTTGTTTGATTTTAATAAGCAAAAATTTACTTCGAAAATCAATATTGATTACAGCTTACCGGCTTTATCACATATTGGAGATGACTCCTATTTTACTTGTTCAGAAAATAATATTGCAGTAGTTGATGCCATTAATTATAAAATTTCAATTTATAATAAAAAACTCAAAATAATTAATAGTTTTAGCAAAAATGACAGCACCTGGGATAGACTACATGATACAATAATTGAAGAATTTAATAATCAGGAGCCTGGTATTGATGCTGTTCAACTACTTATGAAATATGAGCAAAAATTTTGTAGAGTTTCTAAAATATATTTTGCTGGCAACAATTATTTATTTGTATTTTATTTAATTAATAGAGAAAATTTACCATTTGAAGAACATTACTTTCATGTTGATATATGGAAATATTCAAATACAGAAAACACTTTTATATTAATAAAAGAAAATCTAACTAATAAACATTTGAATAATAACAAAATAGTAACAATTGATAATTATCCACTATTATTCAGGTTTTATGAAACAGGAAAACCTACTTTCACAAATAAATATTTGATAATACCAAAATATGAATCAGCAGATTCTCCTTTTGGAATAACTTATGAGAAATTTAAAAAAAACAGAGACGATTATGTTTTAGAAAATGACCCAATTGTTAAGCTCTATTTCTATAAACTTAATATTAAATAAATCATTCAATAAAATTCAAACATCAATTTTTTAATATTTAAAACTTATACAAGGCAGTAAAGCAAAAATCATCTAAGCGTCAAAGTAAATTTCAACAAATAAAATCAAGATAGTTTTCTTTATTAATCAAGGTCCATTTGGAGTTTTTATATGTTTCGAGAAATATCTTAGGAACTTTATGTTTCTTTAAATTCCATTTTATTTCAAAACCAAATAAGTTTCCTTCACGTTCTTCAACATAATCAATCTCCTGTTGATCATAGGTTCGCCAAAAAAATTGGTTTGTATGTATGTTGTAATAATGATTTTTTTTAATTCTTTCGCTAATAATATAATTTTTCCATAATTTTCCGATATCATCTCTTAAATTTAAACGATTAAAATTTGAGATAACCGCATTGCGTATGCCATTATCATAAAAATAATATCTTGGTGTTTTTGCATATTCTTTACGTAAATTCCTGCTATATCCAGATAATGAAAATAATATATAAACTTTTTCTAAAATATTTAAATATCGCTGAACAGTACGAGTGTTTACTTTAAGATTCGATGCTAATTCAGAATAAGATATATTATTTCCTATTTGAAAAGCAATTAATCTCAACAAGTTAAATATAAACAAACTATCTTTAAGATTATCTAATTCTAAAACATCCTTTAATAAATAGCCGTTTTTTATTGACTCGAGATTCGCTTTTTTCTCATCTTCAGTATTTGAAGTTATTATTTCGGGGTAAAAACCATAAATAAGTCGAGTTTCAAGATTTGATTTTGACTCAATATAGTTTTCTTTAAGTTCTAATTGAGCTACAGGAAATAAATAAAGAAATCGACTCCTTCAAGTTAATGGTTCGCCTATTTGATTCTTCAAATCAAATGCTGAGGAACCAGTTACAAATACTTTTTTTTCAGGGAATAAATCAACAATTAATTTAAGATTCTGTCCAATATTAGGAATTTTCTGTGCTTCATCTATAAAAATATAATCATAAGCTTTCATGAATTTTTCTAAGATACTACTTCTGCTACTTGAAAACACTTCAACCACGTCTATGTCTTCACCATGAACACTTATGATTTTTTTATCTTGCAATTCTTCTTCGATTTTCTTCATTAGAAAAGTTTTTCCTGTTCGCCGAGCTCCAAATAAACAAACAACTTTTCCAGGAATTAAATATTTTAATATCTCTTCTTTTATAAATCTATGTATCATGGCACATGAATTTAGGTGTTTATATGTACAAAGATAAGCAATTTTTTAAACATCAATTTAATTATATTTAAATTTCATTGTTGACCTTCGTTGCAAATGCTTCTATCGAAGTCAGATAAGCACATAAGCAACAATAGGAAGAATTATGCAGGATTTGAAAATATTTTAGAAATTGAATTTTTTAAAGAAATTTCAGTAAAAAAGTTAGTGTTAACCTAAAATATAATAACGCTTTACAATAAACACATGAATAACTCTTTTCTTTCTATTTAAGTGTCAAAGTAAGTTTCAATCCCGGATTTGGTTTTCGGGAAGCATAAGAAGGATTTATCAAAATCGGTTCTATCTTCATTGAAAGGTCATCGGAAATATCAAAGTCATAGAGATGTGCATCAACACTGGCGTCAACTATGTTTAAAATATAAAGGGCGGCAGAAATAATAACTGTAAGTTCAAGATTTTTTCTGTAATAATTTTTTATTGTCAAAAGATTATCAGCAGAATAATTTGAATAATTATCAATAGTTGTACTATCATTGTCAGTTCTGAGATTATAAGCTTCTTTATATATTTTGTATTCGTTATTATTGGTAACAGCAAAATATCCCAAAACACCAAAACCAACATATATGACAGGAATTTTCCAATATTTTTTATTGTATGCCTGACCCAATCCCGGGCATACTGCAGAAAATATTGAAGCTTTTTTTGGGGAATGTGTTTTTACAAAAGAAGTGTCTGTTTTCGAATCTGTATTCGTGTTTTGTCCTATTGAAAATTGTGACAGTGAAAAAAATAAAAGAATAATACAAATAAGAGGTTTACTAAAAGTATTAACCTTTATTTTAAGATTTCTAATTAAAATATTTTTTTTGTACTTCGACAATTTACAATAAATTTTGAAAAATTATTTATTTAAAACGGAGATAATATTTTCAAATTCTTCATCTGAATTAAAATGAATAACGATATTACCTTTGCCTTTATTATTTCTTTTCAGTTCAATTTCAGTTCCAAGTTTATCAGTTAATTTCTTTTTAGCACTTACGAATTTTCTTGGAATTTGAATCAATTTCACTTTTTTATCTTCAGGCTTTAAAGGCTTTGCACCTATATTTTTAACAATTTTCTCAACTTCACGAACCGATAGTTCTTTTTGAATGATATCTTTTAATATTTTCAATTGAGCTTTTGTATCATCAACAGAAATTAAAGCTCTTGCATGGCCCATAGAAATTCTGTTATCTCTGATAGAAATTTGAATTTCTGCCGGAAGTTTAAGCAATCTTATATAGTTTGTAATTGTAGTTCTTTTTTTCCCGACACGCTTGCTCATTTCTTCCTGAGTTAGCTTACATTCTTCAATTAGTCGTTGAAAAGAAACTGCGATTTCAATAGCATTAAGGTTGTCTCTTTGAATATTTTCAACAAGAGCCAATTCAAGCATTTGCTGGTCGTCGGCAACACGAATAAAAGCAGGAATTTCTTTCATGTTAGCTAAGGCAGCAGCTTTTAAACGCCTTTCGCCTGTAATCAGCTCATATTTATTATTAGCCGTTTTGCGAACTGTTACAGGCTGAATCAAGCCTTGTTTTTCAATAGAAACAGCAAGTTCTCTTAAATGGTTTTTATCAAAATCAGTACGAGGTTGGTATGGATTTTTTTTTATTTTTTCTAAAGAAATATTTGCTACAACACCGGCAAAATAATTATTTTCTCTATTTTCATTTGGCATTATCTCGTCCATAGAAGTATCGAGCAATGCACTAAGGCCTCTTCCCAAAACTTTTTTCTTGCTCATCTTTATACGTTAATTCGTTTTTCGGAATTATCAATTTTAGTCATTGAATTTTTTTGTAATACTTCGCGGGCAAGATTCAAATAATTCTTAGCCCCCTTGCTTTTAACATCATACATGATAATAGTTTCACCAAAGCTCGGAGCTTCGCCAAGTTTAGTATTACGATGAATAACAGTATCAAAAACCATTTGTTGAAAGTGAGTTTTAACTTCTTCAATAACCTGCTTGGCAAGTCTTAATCTAACATCAAACATTGTTAATAAAATACCTTCAAAGTTCAAATCTGGATTTAATCTTGTTTGTACTATTTTGATTGTATTCAATAATTTCCCTAAACCTTCAAGGGCAAAATATTCACATTGAACCGGAATTATTACTGAGTCGGCAGCAGTTAATGAGTTAACAGTTATTAAACCTAAAGATGGAGAGCAATCAATAATAATAAATTCATAATTATCTCTAATTTTATTAATAACCTTTCGCATGACTTTTTCACGATTCGGAAGATTCACCATTTCAATTTCAGCTCCAACCAAATCAATGTGGGCAGGAATCAGGTCAAGATTAGGAGTTTTAGTATTAAGAATAATGTTTTGAGGTTCAACATCATCAATCATACATTCATAAATGCTTGTTTTAATATTTTTTGGGTCAAAACCAACACCTGAAGTAGCATTTGCCTGCGGGTCTGCATCAATTAATAATGTTTTATATTCCAACACACCTAAGCTGGCACTTAAATTCATTGCTGTAGTCGTTTTACCAACTCCTCCCTTTTGATTTGCTATCGCTATTACCTTACCCATAATTGTTCTTAATATTGATTATTGTCAAATTTCTAACATCTATTTTTTTTGAATATTAATTGTTTCACCAATTTTTAATAAAATCAATTCTTTACCATGTTTCCTAAATTTATTTACAGCATTATTTTTATCAATTTTGATGGACTGAAAAGTATCATAATGCATTCCAACTATTTTATTACATTTCAGATAATCTGATGCAATTATTGCTTCTTCAATACCCATTGTAAAATTATCACCAATAGGCAAAATAGCAAAATCTAATGAAGTAAATTGCGGAATAATTTTCATATCATAAGTTAACGCTGTATCTCCTGCAAAATAAAAATTACCATCATTTGAAGAAATTACATATCCTGCAGCAGCTCCACCGTAAATATTATCAGGAAGACCACTTGAATGAACAGCATTGACCATCATAAAAGTAGCAAAATCCAATACTATTTTTCCTCCAATGTTTAATGGATAAACTTTTTTAATCCCCTGATTGTTGAACCAATTTATTATTTCAAAATTTGAAATAATTTCTGAATTATTGTTTGAACAAATTGTTAAAGCATCAGAAATATGATCATTATGTCCATGAGAAATTAAGATATAATCAGTTTTTATGGAATTAACATCAATTTGAGAAGCAAGTGGATTATTTGCAATAAACGGGTCAAAAAGTATTTTTTTTCTTTGGATTTCAGCTAAAAAACAAGCATGACCATAATATGTTACTTTCATTGTAAACTATTTTTCGGGGAACTAATTTTTTAACAAAATTAATCAGAAAAAACAAATTTTATGACTTGCATAAAAAA
>CAYLPA010000052.1:12684-15617 GCA_964385385.1 uncultured Saprospiraceae bacterium
AAAAAACAAATTTTATGACTTGCATAAAAAAAGTTATTAAGAAATCTGGCAAAACATCTGCCAGCTAAATATGTACGATTTTATTATTCCTTCTCGGGCTTGGTTTCTGAATCTAAATCTTCGAAATTTACTTCAGAAAATTTTTCAACTTCCTTAGTTTCTTCTTCTGATTTTTCTTCAGGAACAACTTCATTTATGATAAAATCTACTACATCTTTAAAACCATCCTGAAATTTTTCAAAATCTTCTTTATAAAGAAAAATTTTGTGTTTCTCGTAATAAAATTTACCTAATTCGTTATTAAAGCGTTTTTTGCTTTCGGTAATAGTGAGGTAATAATCTCCAGCTCTTGTGGACTTTACATCAAAAAAATAGGTTCTTTTCCCCGCTCTTACTGCTCTTGAAAAGATTTCTTGCCTTTCTGTTTTCTCAAACTCTCCCATAATTAATATTTATTGATTAATATTGTCTATTAGCAAAATTAATAAATTAAATTATAACCTAAAGTAATTATTTTTCAACAATTTCTTTCTTACAATAGACATATTTTTGTCTGAAAAGGTTGCCTTATATAATATCTAAAAAGCATATTTAAATAAATAATTCTAAATTGTATAATTATTCATTTAAAATAAATTAATTTTACACCAAATTCAATTCTTAGAATTTTAAGAAAACAGTGTTCATTAATTTACTAAAAAAGTATGCTTAGTCGAAGGCATTTGCGAATAAAAGTTATACAAGCATTATATGCTTTTTTTCAATCGGGAAACGACAGAGTTGATCTTGGCGAAAGGCAAATGCTCAAAAGTGTTGATAATATTTATTCCCTATTTATTTCACAGCTTTCTTTTATTGTTGAGCTTGTAAGTTTTGCAAGCACAAGAATTGAAAATGCCAAGAAAAAACATATTCCTACTGAAGCTGAGCTTAATCCAATTACGAGATTTATTGATAATCGTTTTATTATTCAATTGGATAATAATTTAGACTTCCAGAAAAAAGTTGAAGGAGTGAAACCAAATTGGCATGAGCAGGAAGAATTAATAAGGAAAATTTATAATGAGTTTATTGATAGTCATGAATACAAATATTTTATTAAATCAACTTCAGATTCATACAAATCAGATAAGGATATTATCATAGTTCTCATAAAAAAGTTTCTTTTCGAAAATGAATCTTTGCAATTTTTCTATGAAGAAAAAGATATTCACTGGGTTGATGATTATTATACTTCATTTTTATTGATTCTGAAATTTATTAAATCTTACAATGAAAATTGGGATGAATCCAAACCAATACCGGAATTATATAAAGATAGTTCAACTTTTGAAATAAATGATGATAAAAAATTAGCTATTGACCTTTTCAGAAAAACTATTGTGCATAACAATGAATACGAAGAAATTATTAAAGAAAAGGCAAAAAACTGGGATATTGAACGAATTGCAATTATGGATATTATTTTATTAAAAACAGCTATTACCGAACTAATTGAATTTCCTTCAATCCCTGTTAATGTTACATTAAACGAATATATTGAAATTTCAAAATATTTCAGTTCTCCGAGAAGCAAGATTTTCATCAACGGAATGTTAGACAAAATAATTATAGAACTTCAAGCTGAAAATAAAATCAAGAAAATTGGCAGAGGATTAATAAAATAAATAATTATCTCTCAAGTTTTTTTAATTTCTAACACTTTTTCTTTGATATTTTTCTTCAATATTCATTAAAATATTTCTTAAAATATCTAATTCATCGGTTTTAGCTTTTTGGAAAGAAAAACTTTTGTTAAAGAAATCAGGTATTTCTTCAGGATAGAATTTTTCAAAAAATTCCAAGAGATTTGCTTCGTCTGAATGTTTTATTTCGCTTTGTTTTTCTTTTAAATATTGCAAAATTCTTAATCCGTCAAATTTTTCGTGGCATGCTTTAACAAAATTTTCAGGTGTTTTATTATTATTTCTTAAATTTTCAAAAATAACTTCCTCATCAAAGTGAGTTTTAAAAAAATCATCTAAAGGAGTTTTTATATTCTTTGAAAACAATTCGGAAAAAACATCATAGGTTTCTTTAATATTATCAAAAAGTTTATAATCGTAAACGGGATAACTTTTCCAGTCTCCTGAATTTCCTTTAATCATAGCCGGTCCGGTTCCAAAATATACCCTGTCAGAAAAACGTGTTCCTGGATAAACTTTTTCATTGTTCCAGTTCAGTACATTTCCAAATTTTTTCAACTTTTGAAGAAAATAAAAATCTTCACCACTCTTTTTAGGTGTTAACCCTCCTATTATTCTATAAGTTCTTATCGGTATAACAATCGCAGAACCCAATGCTGTATAGCTATACGGACTTTCTATTCTCCAGAGATTGAGAACATAATATCGCATATAAATTTCATAACGAAGCATTGCCCTGTTTGCATCTTCATCTTCAACTAAATTGTGATAATATGGAACAGAAAGTGCTTTTGCATCGGGATGTTCATTGAAATTTTCAATAATAGAACTAAAATAATCTTCTGAAAAAGTTGTATCTGCATCTAAGCTAACAATAAGGTCAGATGGATGAGAAAATTTATTAATATGGTCCATAAGTATTTTTCTTGCCCAGCCAACACCATGTTTTCTACCTTTCCATCCTGATTTTCTACTGCTTTTATCAATTATTGTTAGAGAAAAATCGTCAATCTTTCCAAGACTTTCAATTGTTTTAAAATTGTTAACACAGATATGTTTTTTTTCATCATCATCCCACCATTCTTCAGGTTGGTTAACACAAATATATATGTCAAAATTCTTATAAGTTTGTACTCTTAAACATTCAAAAAATTTATCAATGTTTTCGAGTTCATTAAGAACAGGGAGAGCAATATGTAATTTAATTTGATCGTTCATCAAATATGTTTTTATTAGATTAAATTTATT
>CAYLPA010000053.1:0-15605 GCA_964385385.1 uncultured Saprospiraceae bacterium
AATATTTGGAAACTTTACTCACCATATTCTACTTAATAGTTTTTATTTTTCTGATATTTAAAATGAAATTCTTTACTATTGAAGGAATTTCAAAAAAATACATTGCAGGAATTTTTGCTTTAAAAATTTTTGCTGGCTTTGTGATGTTCATGATGTATTCCTACTACTACGACAGAACAACAGCAGATATTTTCCGATTTTTTGATGACGCTAAAGTGATTTATAATGTGGCTTTTGAAAAGCCCTGGGATTATATTCGATTTGTTACCGGCATTGGAACTAATGCTCCGGAACTTTGGACTTATATCCTGAAAATGTCTAATTGGGATATGTCATTTACAAATAATGTTTATGGTAACAGCCATATTCTAATACAACTTAATGCCCTGATAATGTTGTTCTCATTTGGAAATTATTTTGTCCATACAATTTTCATTTGTTTTATTTCACTTATTGGATTAACAGCCATTTTTAAATTCTTCTATCCCTATCTTAAAAATAAAAAATGGGAATTATTTTTTATAGTCTTTTTAATTCCTTCAGTTGTTTTTTGGGGTTCGGGAGTTTTGAAAGAGGGATTATTGTTTTTCGAAATAGGATTCCTAATTTATTATTTCAAATCATTGATAAATAAGGAAAGTATTTTTAAAAGTATTGTTTGGATAATTATCGTTATGTTCCTACTGTATAAAACAAAATTCTTTGTAATTGCTTTATTAATTCCTTTAATAATAAGCTATTTCTGGACAACAAAAACTGCACAAAAATATATTGCTTTAAAGTATCTAATTGTAATTACTTTATTTATAATTATTGGATTAAATCTTCATTTAATTTTCCCGAATTATAATTTCCTTGAATTAATATCACGAAAGCATGCAAATTTTATTAGTTTGGCAATTGAAAACCAATCCGGCAGCTTGCTAACAACTACTACCATTGAACCTGATTTTTGGTCAATGACAAAAGCAATTCCTGTTTCACTATACCACAGTCTTTTCAGACCACATCTATTTGAAGCAAATACAATTCTGATGAAATTTAGTTCAATAGAAAATCTTTTTGTTATTGTTGCAATTATTCTTTCACTTATTTTTATTAAAATAAAAGGAATTGACAAAAACAGTTTTTATTTCTCTCTTACGTTTGCAATTTGCACCTTAATAATAATAGGTTTCACCCCTGTTATTGGTGCAATAGTTAGATATAAAGTAATTGCCCTCCCCTTTCTGCTAATTGCATTCTTGATGGTTTTTGATAAGGAGAAATTCTTAAGAAGATTTTCATCATCAAAGAACAGTAATAATTAATTATACTATTCTTACAAAAATATTACTTTTACCTGCTTAAATTTAATCATTTTTGCAATGTTAAGGAAAACGATATTAGCAATTATATTACTTGCTATTTGGACAAATTCATACAGCCAAACCGACACGATTAATATTGATGAAGTGGAAATCAGTTCATCACGAATAACTCAATTGTACTCGGAATCGGCAAGGATTATTTCGGTTATTAATGAAACTGAGATTAAAAATGCACCGGTTCAAAGTGTAACGGAACTTTTAGAATACGCATGTAATGTTGATGTTCGACAAAGAAACATTAATGGAGTTCAGGCAGATATTAGTATTCGTGGTGGCTCATTTGAGCAAACATTAATTTTGCTGAATGGAATAAAAATCAATGACCCACAAACAGGACATCATAATCTGAATATTCCTGTCGAATTAGATGATATTCTAAGAATTGAAATTCTTGAAGGTCCCGGTGCAAGGGTTTACGGACCAAATGCTTTTAGTGGAGCTATTAATATTATTACCGGTTCTAAAAAAGACAAAAATATTAAAATCAAATTAATTGGTGGCGAACATGACTTTTATAATGCAAGTATTTCGGGTTCTTATAAAATTGGAAAATCTGCGAACTTCTTAACGCTATCAAAAAAACAAAGTTCTGGATATACTGAAAATACAGATTTCAACATTTATAATGTTTTCTATCAAAACAATACAGAACTAAAAATTGGTCAGCTAAGTATTCAAACTGCTTATAATAATAAAGCATTTGGAGCAAATAGTTTCTACACTCCAAAATATCCAAATCAGTTTGAACAAACTAAAACCACTTTTGCAAATATTTCATTAAAGACAAAGGAGAAATTCAAACTAAATCCAAAACTTTATTGGAGAAGAAATCAGGATAGATTTGAACTTTTCAGAGATAATCCGGCAGCATGGTATAAAGGACATAATTACCATTTAACCGACGTTTTAGGAGCTGAAATAAATGGGAAAATCAAATGGAAAATTGGCGAAACTGCAATTGGTACAGAATATCGGTCAGAAAATATTTTAAGCAATGTTCTGGGAAATGAAATGAATAATCCAATAAATGTTCCCGGAGAAGCAAATGGCAAATTTACCAAGACTAAAAAACGTGAAAACTATAGCATTTTTGCTGAACACATTTATAAGATTAATAAATTGGCAGTTTCAGGAGGTATTTTATGTTTTTATACTACTGATTTTAATTGGAATTTCTATCCGGGATTTGATTTGAGCTACAATATTTCAAACAAGCTAAAACTCTTTGGTTCTATAAATAAAACACTGCGACTGCCAACTTTCACAGAACTATATTACTCGGGTCCGACAAACAACGGAAATCCATTTTTAAAAGCAGAAGAAGCAATTACTTATGAAATAGGAAGTAAATATTTTGCAAAGTTTTTTACTTCGCAAGTTTCTGTTTTCCACAGAGAAGGAGAAAATATTATTGATTGGGTTAGATTGAATAGTTCTGAGAAATGGGAAAGCAAAAATCTTACAGAAGTAAACTCAAATGGATTTGAATTTTCAATGAGATTTAATCTTCAGAAAAAATCAATTCTAAATCATTTAGCTTTAAATTACTCTTATCTTGATGTAGAAAAACAAAGTGGAAGTTACCAATCCTACTATGTTTTAGACTATTTAAAACATAAAGTTGGACTTAGTTTAAATCATAAAATTTATAAAAATTTTAAAGTAAGTTGGAGAATTAACTATCAAGACAGAGCAGGAACATTTACCGAATATCCATCAGGAAAAGAAAAAGCGTATCAAGGAGTTCTTCTGGCTGACAGTAAACTATATTGGGAGAATAATTCCCTGTCAGTTTTCGTTGATATAATAAATATCTTCAACACAAAATACAACGACATCAATAATTTAACAATGCCGGGAAGATGGATTATGGGAGGTGTTATTTATAATTTTAGTTTGACGAAGAAATAAATTTACAATAATCTGTAATCATATTTTAGGACAGGTCAATAATAGCCAAACTAAGAATCAATTGTAAAACCTATCCGTGTAATATTATTCCCAATCATTTCTTCATTGCAAAAATCAAGAATACTTTTAAAACTAACTGAACCTCCATGAATTATTTCATGTATTTCATTTTTCCTAACAATATTATCTATTTGACCACCTGAGAAATCAAACTGACTAGCAAGAATATTACAATCTGATTTAGAAAGATTAGGTAATTTCAATTTCCATATCTTGGTCTTAATTGAAATATCAGGTATTTGGAATTTTATTTTGAAAAGAAAACGTCTTTCAAAAGCAGAATCAAGGTTGTTAACTAAATTTGTTGTTGCAATTAAAATACCTTCAAATGTTTCTATTTCTTCAAGAATAATATTTTGAATTGTATTCTCAGTTTGCATTGTGTTTGAATTACTAATTTCTCTCCTTTTTGAAATAATTGCATCTGCCTCATTGAATAAAAGTATTGGAACTTTTTTACATTCTTTTTTAAAGGAAGTATAATCAGTAAAGATGCGTTTTACTATTTTTTCACTCTCTCCGAACCACATAGATTTTGATTTACTTATCTCTACTTTCATTATTTCACGATCTGTTTCTTTAGCCAATTGCATAACTGTTTCTGTTTTCCCTGTTCCTGGTGAACCATGTAATAAAACTGATACTCCTCTTGGCAGTCCTTTCTTTACTAATCTATTTTGTGTTTCAGATAGGTTTGAATCAAGTAAAAGATTTTTAAGCATTCCTAACTGCTTCATTTCATCTTCATTAAAAATAAGTTTTCTATACGGTATTTGAATTGGTTTTATAACATTATCCTTTAATTTTCTATTTGTGAATAGTTTAATTTTATTTTCATTGATTAGATCTAGAGAATAATCAGATAATTTCATTTTAGTATCATTGAAAAAATTTGCATTGCAGATTTCTATTAAATTGAACTTTAATAATGCATTTTCCGTTGATAAAATCTTTTGCATACAATTAACTCGTTCTGATGGCTTATCATAGATACCTTCAATCGCTCTACCTATATCAGTAGTTTCAGACCCTTCTAATGTTTTCCATATTAAATACAGATATAAATAAGTATCTGAAATGTCGAATTGAAAATCATTAATTCGTTTTACTAATGGAAAATGCAGATTGGATGAGATTAATTCTTTGGATTGACTAAATAATTCCTTTGTAGATATTACATCTTCATCTCGTTGCACTCCAACACTATATATTCTTTCAAGAAATTCAATAACATCCTTAATCTTTGTGTTTTCAACTATAGGCATAGGTTTGTTCTGTAGGATTGCCTCTGTGATTTTTTTATTAATAGTGAATTGGTCATTTGCTCGAGCTACTCTAATTCTGTGTTTTGAAGTAAATTTGCTTAAAATTCCTTTTGAATATAAATACTCAAAATCATCACTATATTCAAGTATTTTCATTGGATTACAATCAAAATATTTAATAAGGTCATTCATATCTACAGTATCACCCTGATAGTTCAGAGCAAAAACTATTGCTATAAAAAATGATTGATGTTTTGTTACATTAAAATATTTAGAAAGTTGGATTAATTCATTATCAATCTTCTCTAAAAAAGACAATTCAAGTTTACAATTCTTAGATTGTTCATAAACCTTACCCATACTTTCCAAAAGCCTTATTTTGATTTTCTTTTCCATATATGCATTATTAATGCAAAGATATGGATGTAGTTCGCCAGAATATGTCGTTGATATTAATTTTATTGCTTTAAGTAAAGCAAGGCACAAGCTCTCGCATCAGAAAGAGCTTCATGGTGGTTTAATTCAATTCCCTGAATTTTACAGCAAGCATCTAATTTATATGGTTTGTATCCTTTTCCCCTGTATATTTTCATTGTACATTCCCATCGTTCAGAGATATTGAGTTCAGAATAATCAAGACCATTTTCTACCATTGTTTTCTGTAATACACTTCGGTCAAAAGTTTCGTTATGAGCAACAATTGTTATCCCTTGCAATCGTTTTTTTATTTCAGGATATACTTTGTTAAATGTAGGTGCATTTTGAGTGTCACTTTCTGTTATACCATGCACTTGAATATTATGCCAGTCATATTCATTATTTGGCGGTTGGATCAGAGAATAATATTCATCTATTATTTTTCCGTTCTCTACGGTAACAATTCCTACTGCACAAATATGGTGATTTATGGCTGTTTCGAAATCTATTGCTACAAAATTCATAAAAGTACTTTAAACTAAAACATTTAACTTTGTAAGGACATCTATAAGTTTTTCTATTTTCTCCTTAATGTTATTTATTAAAGTTCCATTTTTAATGTCTAACCAAGGTTCGGTTTTATATTGCCATTTTATATATTTTTCTTCAAATTCTCTTACCCAGGCCCATTTCTCCCATCCTACTAAACCTTCTTCTTCTATTTCTTTTGAAATACCTACCCTAATATCTTTATCTTTATTTACATCAGCACAATCAACACCATAAAGAATACTTTCAAAATATCGATAAAAGGTTATAGCGATATGATATTTCTTCTCAGAATTTTTAATATAAAAATAAAAGTTTGATTCATTATACCATAAACTTCCATCAGATTTAACAATTTCAATTTTATCACACTTAATATTATCAATTTGATCTTTAAATATTCGAATAAGTTTTTCTTTAATTATATTTATAGTGTTATTCATTTCAAAAGCAATTTCTAAATTGTTGCTATCTATAATATAGTTTGCTATTGTTTCTGAATTATTCCCAATAATTTTAATTCTATTAATTTCCTGATTTAAGTATTGTTTAAAATCATTTAATACAAATCGAACTCTTTCAGCTTCACAGTTTTTATACCATAAATCTATAAGTCCAATGATATTATCTTTGTAATCTATTATTTTTATTTTTTTGGTTTTTATTAAATCATACAATTCGTCCTCTACTATACTTAAGTTTGATGGTAAATTTCCATAAGGATTTAGATAAAATAATGTATAATTTACTTTTGTATAATCAAGATGACGATTATAGTCATGCAATTGTCTGTGCTGATCTTCAGCCCAAATTTTATTTTCAATCGCAATTATATATTCGTTTAAACCAAAAGTGATGTAAATGTCTATTCGTCTATTATTCTCAATAAGATGTTCACATTTAACTTCAACTTCTTTTTCTGCTAATTTTTTATCTAAATCAAATTCTCCAAGAAATAATTCCAAAAAAATACTTCCTTGCCCATGTGTTTGTTTTGGATTGAGAAAAAATGCTAATATCTCAGATGTCTTATTTTCCCCTAAATGAAAGAAATTATTAAAGATATTAAAATCAAGAGCCATAGTTTTATTATACTGCTCTTTAATTTCTTGTGCAGATTCAAGCTTAGAACTCAAACCCACAAAAAAGACTTCTAATTGTTGAGTTATTTCCATATTTATGCTTTAAGTTATTTATTCAATAATAAAACCTTATGCAAAATCAAATTCATCGAAGATTTGTGAATTTAAACTATTTATCAATTTCTGATAAAGCTTTCTTCTATTTTTCCCAAAATATGATGGATGATAAAACCGTATAATCAACCTATTGTTATGGCGATATAATTTAGGTTTGTAGTTAGTTTTTACATATTTTTCATTAAATAATATTTTGTCACCTTTTATTTCATCATAGTGTCTAAATTCAAATATATTTTTGTAAGCAAAATAAGTTGTGTCATCACAGAAAATTACATTAGGATTAATCAAATTTATATGTTCTTTTAATATTAGTTTATGATTCGTGGCAAACTCACTTATTATTTTTGGATTACTACTAGAACCTCCGAGTGTTTTTTTTACATTAAAGTATGCAATTGAGTCGAGATAATTTTTTTTCCATTCATCAAAAGTTTTGTAATTAGGCATCTCCCTAGCAATTTCAGTGTTTTTCTTATGAGATATGTATGCCTTCTCGATGGCATATTTCCATAGCAATATATTAGGGAAAAAACTAGGACCACTTCCCTTTCGTATTTTAACAGGTTCAATAGCTATTTTGTAATATTTGTTATGTGACTCTTTTAGTAAAAACATTACTCGTAGATCAAGTTTATTCCATTTTTCTATACTTAATATACCATCATAGACGAGTTGATCACCTTTTATTTCTTCTTCCCACTTTTGATAAATATTATCTATTTCTTGTTGTGTGATATTAATCGAATTCCGCATTTTTATTGATTTTATCTCGAATTTCTTTAGCTATAATTACTAATCTTTTTGATGTTTTATTTTTTCGCTCAGTTGAACTATCTATTTTAATTTGATTGATTGATTGTAATCCTAAATGCCTAATAAATATTAACTTATTTTTAATTAAATTAGTTGATTCAATTGCCAATTTAGCCTTTTCGCCAAAACATACAATAAACCCTTTTATGTCTAATAACTCATTTTCTAAGCGAGCTAAGTTCCATCTAGACTTTATCTCTTGATTTGGTGCTTCAGAACGTCCAGTTTTGTTTTTGTATTCAGGTAATGGCCACGCATTTGTAATTCTGATTTCTTCTTTATTAAGATTTAGATATTCGAGCAAAACATCAAGATTATCTCCTGTTTTACCAGAAACAGGTCTTCCATTTTTTTCTTCAACCTGTCCGGGACAACTAAAAACAAATGCAAATGCAGTTTTCTTTCCATGTTGATAATGACATGGATTTTCAATTCTAATCTTAGTTTCTAATTTAATTATCTCCTTCTTTTTTATTATCACCATATATTAATTTTTTTGATTAATGATACTTCCAAAATTTGAATTAATCACTCCCAAACACACTATCCTATGATATTGAATCTTCATCAAAATCATCGTCATGCCTATCAGGAAACATCATGTCCAACATGTCTTCGTTTAATTCATCAGGACTTCTATATCCAATATTTTCTTCATATATATCTCCCAATTTCTCTTTAAGAATTTTAATTTTTTTCTCCACTTCATTTAGTTCTTTTTCTGAACCTTTATCAAAGTTTTCTAACTGATTCATATCATCTTTTATAACTTCGAGTTCATCAATCTGATATTTTAGTTTTTCTATTTCTTTTTCTATTTCTATTTTTTTTTCAAAATCTTCCATATTTTAGTTGTTTAATAATTTCTAAAATTAATAAATTACTACGTCAATTCACGTCACCCTATTCATATTTCCCCAAAGTTTGTTCTAAATTCTCCATTATTTCTTCAACCAACCATTCCGGTTCTATAACTTTTACAGTGTTCCCATGCATTAGAATTTTTTGAATAAGCTCATAGTTTGGAATGATATTTAGAGAAATTCGTAATTCAATTTCGTTGTCAATTAAAATCTCTTGTGATGAATGCAAAGGAAGAGTTTTAATGTATTTTCCTTGTGTTGGGGTAAATGATAAAACTACTTTTTCTTGTTTATTAAGAGAATAAACAACTCCAATTGTATTTTCAAACATTTCAATCGGATTTAGTTTATTATCAACTTTAAACGTTTCCGCTTTTACTTCTAAATCTTCAATTCTGTCTATACCAAAAGTTCGGAATTCTCTTAAGTCTCCAATTAAGCCTACAACATACCACCTATTTTGATATTCTTTTAACAGGTAAGGTTTTAGAGAATATTTTCGTGTCTTATTAGTATGGAAATTAAAATGATTGAAAGAAATCTTTCTATTATCTTTTATCGCCTGTAATAATGGTTTTAGCTTTTCAATTCCTTTTAATCCACCCCCTGTATCAAACGAAATATATTTTAAGGTGTCTTTGCTTTCAACTAAGCTTTCAGTTAAAAGTTCAGCGGTATTTACAATTTCCAGAAACCGAAAAAATGATTCAATATTATAGCTATTCTCTGTATCGATAAAATAGCCGTTTTTATCCCTATTATATTTTATTTCAATTCCAAACTCAAAGCGAATTTGCTCTATATCTCGTTGAATTGTCCTATCCGACATTTCAAAACCATGTTCAAACAAATAGTCTTTAATTTCATAAAAGGAAGGAAATTGATTCCTTTTTATTTTTTCAATAATAAGTGTATATCTTCTAATTGTTCCGTGTTTGGACATTTTGGATGTCTTTTTATGGATGGGTTAAAAATCTACTCTTTTTTCAAATTTACACTTTATTTTCAAACCATAAATATTTTTTATCCCTTATCTCATTCACTCTATTGAATAATCAGGGCAAACGCATCATACATTTAATAGTAATGTCGCCACTCTGTTGCTTTGGTTGATGAATTTTACTATTTCTATAGCTTTCTAACATAAGCCAGAAACAGCTTCCTTTTCTTCAGTTAAAAGAATTTTCAACTTTTCTTTTTCGATAAATATGCTTGATTTGGATGATTTATCATTTCAGGAAAACGGTATTGTAAATCACCTGAATCAATCATTGGTTTAATGTATTTCCTGCTAATGTATTTTTCAGTTTTGTTTAATAGTACAATAAGTTCTTGAAGTCTTTCTGTTAGCAAAACATCTTCGTAAGAGTTTCGCTCGGATTTTATACCATCAGGAACAATACCTGTCTGCGTGCAACGCACAGGCAGATCAGGAGCATAAATGTATTGATAGCCTAATCGCTCCAATAATTCTATGGCAAATTCTTCTATGGTATTTTCGGTTATTCTATTGTTCATTTTTTTTGCCGGTTATTCGTTTTATTTCACGATCAAAATCTGATATAAAATTCTTATCTTGTTTAATCCGATATTTTTCAAACTCCTGTTCTGCCTTTAATTTTGCTTCTAATGCGGATACTTTACCCTTGTGCTTTAAAATAGGAAATTGAGATAATTTTAGAAAATCATTTAGTAAAACTGCCCATTCATCCATATTAGTTATAATCTGTCGTTTAGCTCGGAGTTCTGCAAGGTCAAGGTAAGCAGAAACAATTAGGTTAAGCTCGTCAATATGTGTTTTGTTCAAATAGTTTTTTGCAATAGAAACATCAGATTTGAGAATTTTTCCATCGGGTGCTTGTTTCCAATTTGTAAGTCCCATATAGATTTTTTTTGCATCGGCTTCGCTGTAAATAATTTCGGCAGCCGTTTTTCCTGTAATTGCCCAATGTAGTGTGTTTTGAGCCGATGAAAAAAAATCTTTTGTAATTGGAGCATTCTTATCATAATCAGCAGAAAGGGTATAAATATCGGTGATTTTCTGATAAAATTTTCGTTCACTTGCTCGTATTTCTCGTATTCGCTCAAGAAGCTCATCAAAATAATCTTTACCAAAAGTGATTCCCCCTTGTTTAAGGCGTTCATCATCAAGAACAAATCCTTTGATCATATATTCTTTTAGGGTTTTTGTTGCCCAAATTCGGAATTGAGTTGCCTGATAAGAGTTTACTCTGTATCCGACAGATATTATGCTATCAAGATTGTAGAAATCAAGACTTCTTGTAACCTCTCTTTTGCCTTCTGTTTGAACTGCTCGAATTTTTCGAGTAGTTGCTTTTTCGTCGAGTTCACAGGTTTTGTAAATCTCTTTGAGATGATAAGTAATGGTATGGCTTTCAACTCCGAAAAGTTGTCCCATTGCTTTTTGAGTAAGCCAGACTGTTTCGTCTTTTACAAATACCTCAATATTTACTTTGCCTGTAGATGTCTGGAAAATGACAAAGTTTGAAAACTTTTCTAATTGCTTGTTTTTATCTTTCATAATTTGCCATTTTTAATTTGTCATTCTCTGCCTGCGAGTAAATGTATTGATAGCCCAAACGCTCCAATAATTCTATTGCAAATTCTTCTATTGTGTTTTCGGTAATTCTGGTCATTCTGCTGTGTTCATTTTTGATGGATTAAATTTATCATCAGTCCATTTCAAAGGATTGTTAATTATGTATTCTGATATATTTTGATATGATTTATCGTCGCGGATAATATGGTCGTGAAAACGGGATTGCCAGGCAAAATCGGCATGGATTTGCCGAGCGTTTTTGGTTACCCCAATTTTAAAACCGCGAATTATCGATGCCAAATTTTTTGATTGTGGGCCAAATTTGTTTTTTGGTTTGTTTTTCGTGTTTGTTGGTAGAGATGCAAAATTTTGCGTCTCTACATTCGCGGTATCATCATCCGGTTTGTCAATAATTATTATTCCATGCACATGATTGGGCATTACCACAAATGCATCCAATTTTACAAATGGAAAATGATTTGGAATTTCCAACCAATATTTTTTTGCCAATTGGCCAATTTCGGATAATTGCATTTTTAATGGAGACGCAAGATCTTGCGTCTTTATAATATTGCCAAAATAATTTTCACGGTTTTGGGTGCAGATAGTTACAAAATAAGCCGCATTGCTGCCATAATCCCAATTTTGCAGTCGGGCAGAAGGTATGCGATATTTATTTTGGAATTTATTGGTCATATTTGTTTTGTTATTGAGACGCAAAATATTGCGTCTTTACATTTTTATTATTCCATATTGTTTATTTTTACATAACCTTCACTTCCCCACTCATCAATTTTGGCAATAATGTATCTCGCATTTTTTCAAGAGTGCGGATTTGGATTGAGTTTTGAATAACTTTATCATCGATTTGTTTGACTTCATTTTGGAATTTATCAACAAGTTTTTTTGGTGGAATTGTGATTGATAAAGCTTGAAAATCAGTTTTACTAATTGAACCAAAAACAGTTCCTTCATTGTTGAATTGTTTTATATCATCCATTAATGAACGCATTTTGAAATAAGTATATGTGTAATATTCGGAGTTTGATTTATACTTAAACGCTGCGACACCACGCCCGATACAGCATTCTTCCAATGCCATATTTTGCTCACCAACTGGTGCTCTAACACTTATTAAAGTATCAAATTTCTGAGCTAATCTTTTGGCTTCTGTTGTATATATTCTTCTATTAGGAAATCTAAAATCAAAATCTGCGTTTCCTTGATACATTGGCAATCCTATTCCTTCTTCATTAAAGGAACTCCCTTTGGGAGATTGTCCCATTAGAAAGTCAAATTCATCAGGCAGAACACCTTTATCCCAATCCTCCTTAGCCTCCTCAACACCTGCCTGCGCCGAAGCTTCGGCAGGCTGGAACCACTGCCTAAAAAGCGTTTCCGCCATTTGTTCCAATGTTTTGTTTTGGCGGTGGAGCAGGTCTATTTTGTCGTCTAAACTGGAAAGAACTTCGGCTATGGCTTTTTGTTCGGGGAGTGGTGGGAGTGATATTTCTAAAGGGTGAATGTGATTTCTATTTAGTGTTGGCACAGCACTTCCAACATTAAACGATTTGAAATCTATATTTTTCAAAAAATAGTATATGAAAAGTTCATCATTTCCTTTGAAATCTTTAACATATAATGTTGTATTATGAGCCCAAAAATCCTTTTTATATAAATAAGCATTACCTACATTGCCACTTCTTCCAATTGTAACACCATATCCTTTGGTTGTTGAAATATTATGAAATCCAATGATACCATTTGAACCAGCAACAGGTATATTACCTTTAATCATTTTAGTTTTAGGTAAGTCGTGTCCCCTTTGCAAAGTAATAGCATCGCCTAATGTACATTTTTTCCACTCACTCATCACCACCTCCGTTCGTTTCGATTCCGCTCAATGTTCGGAGATTCGTTATCATTTCCATAGCATTAATATCCATTTTAGAAAAAGCAAACCATTTTTTCCCTAAATCTTTCAGGCTTGCACCAAAATGGTAAAGGGTGGTTTCGTCAATTATTAAAAAGCGGTCGTGGGCTTTGGTGAATTTTTCTATTTTTATTGGTTTATATTGTTGATTATACTTTTCAATATCCAGTTTTAGCTGTTTGGAAATATTTTTTGTGAAAATGTAAAAACTAACATTATCATTCCTTTTGGCAAAATGAGTTAAAACAGAATCATCAATATAGTTGTCAATAAGGATTAATGATTTTTTGGCTGTTCTTATTAAATCACTAACAAAAGAATAAGCATCAAACACCTGTCCATCAAAAAATATCCCCTGAACAGGTAATAAATCAGAATTTATTTGCAAATCAATGCTATTTACTTTCACTATTAGATTTTCAACACTGTTTTCAATTCTATTCATTCGCTGATTTAAAGAATATCCTTTTAGTAAATAATCTTTTAGTACTTTGTTTGCCCAAATTCTAAATTGTGTACCACGGATAGAGTTTACCCTGTACCCAATTGAAATAATCATATCAAGATTGTAGTGGGTTAAATTTCTTGAAACCGTTCTGTTACCCTCATTTCGAACTGTTCGGATTTTCCGAACAGTTGAATTTTCTTCAAGCTCATTAGTTTTGAAAATATGCTTTATATGTTCGCTTATATTTGCTTTACTACTATCAAAAAGAGTTACAATTTGTACCTGTGTCAGCCAAATAGTATCATCTTCAACTATAACTTCCAGTTTGGTTGATAAATCATCAGGTTGATATAATATTATTTCATTTTTATTACTCATCTTTCAACTTGATTTTAGACAGATTTTCGGCAATGCGTTGGTTTAATACAGCTTCTTCTTTTAGTTGCTCTTCAAATTTAGCTTTTAAACTTGTAAAGCGTTCGTTAAAATCAAAGTCATCTTCTTCGTCAGCCAAACCAACATATCGTCCTGGAGTTAAAACATAATCCAATTCTTTTACTCGTTCAATAGGTGTTGCATTACAAAAGCCTTTTATATCTTCATATTGAGACGCATGACCATGCGTCTGTACATTACGCCAGTTGTGGTAAGTGTCGGCAATGAGTTTAATATCTTCTTGTGAAAGTACTTTTGTTCTTCGGTTTATCAAATGTCCCATATTTCGAGCATCAATAAAAAGAATTTCTTTGCTGCGGTCTCTAAATTTGCCGTCTGTTTGCGTGCCCCGCACATGCAGATTGCTTCTGTTTCGGCTCATAAACCAGAGCGAAGCAGGAATTTGTGTATTTAAAAACAATTTAGCAGGTAGGTTTACTATACAGTCAACTAAACCTTCTTCAATTAGTTTTTGTCTGATATCTCCTTCACCAGAAGTTTTGGAAGTTAAAGAGCCTTTAGCCAAAACAAAACCTGCTTGTCCGCTTGGTGCAAGATGATACATAAAATGTTGTATCCATGCATAGTTTGCATTGCCAATAGGTGGAGTGCCGTATTGCCAACGTCCGTCTTTACGGAGTAAATCACCACTCCAATCACTAACATTAAAAGGTGGGTTTGCAATTATATAATCACATTTTAAATCTTTATGAGCATTGTTTAAAAATGAGCCTTCGTTATTCCATTTTACTTGTGAGCTATCCAATCCTCTAATAGCAAGATTCATTTTGGCAAGTCTCCATGTGGTTTGGTTGCTTTCCTGTCCGTAAATGGAAATGTCATTTAAATTCCCCTGATGTTCGAGTACAAACTTTTCAGATTGTACAAACATTCCACCAGAACCACAGCAGGGGTCAAAAACTCGTCCTTTGTATGGCTCAAGCATTTTAACCAATAATTCAACTATACTTCGAGGAGTATAAAACTGCCCTCCTTGTTTTCCTTCAGCTAAGGCAAATTCACCTAAGAAATATTCAAAAACATGCCCAAGTATATCAGCACTTCTTGCTTTAGCATCGCCTAATGCAATGTTACTTACTAAATCTATTAGTTCTCCCAAACTTGTGGGGTCAAGATTTTGTCGGGCATATACTTTCGGCAAAACTCCTTTTAGGGATGAATTTTCTCGCTCAATGGCATCCATTGATTCATCAATTGTTTTTCCTATGGTAGGCTGCTTGGCATGGCTTTTCAGAAAATTCCACCGAGAAGAAGGTGGTACGAAAAATACATTTTCAGCTTTATATTCATCTTTATCTTCAGGGTCGGCTCCTGTATAATCGTCTTCTCCTGATTTTAGTTTTTCATAAAGTTCTTCAAAAGCATCTGAAATGTATTTTAAAAATATCAAACCGAGTACAACGTGTTTGTATTCTGCTGCATCTATATTCTTTCTCAATTTATCAGCGGACTTCCAGAGCTGTTTCTCTAAAAGTTCGTCCGTACTGTTATTGTTCTTTTTTGCCATGTTTTTATTTGCGTTTTATAGAATAAAGTTTTCCTTAGCTTAATCAACACTTCTAATTTTTAAGGAATAAGCTCAAAATTAGCAAAATTTTAGTAAAAACAGCAATTAAATAATATAATTTAAGAAAATATTTTAGATGTGAATTATCAATATATTTGCTTGTTTTAATGTGTGATATCAAAGGAAACTCTACAAGGTTTAAAACCATCGTAGAGTAAAGCAAAATGCCAACTATGAAAAAACGTCATTGC
>CAYLPA010000054.1:0-15082 GCA_964385385.1 uncultured Saprospiraceae bacterium
GGAAAGCGTGTATGCGGCAACGTATCTAGGGTTCGAATCCCTACGTCTCCGCCATTATTTTCTATATATGGTTATATATGAAGCATTTATGTCAACAAAGAAAAATGCCAATATTGCAAACGTTGTCAATTATGTTGTCGTATGCTAATATTTTATTGCTAATTTTTTGATTTCATACAAGTATTAAATATCAATGTTATTGTACCTTGTAAATTGAAGCACCCAAGCTGAATGTAGATTTACTCTATTAAATACTTATCGGCTGTTACAGAGCTTATATAGTGAGCTTAAGGCTGTTTTGAACAGAATAAAGGTAGCACCCATCAATATTGTTATACTTACATATGTTTAGTATTAAATATATGCAAGACTATCGGGGAAAATCTTCTTAAATCATCTTACTTTCTTTAAATTCAGTTTCACACCTTCTTAATTTCATTCATATTTTCTACAATTTAATGCTACAATTTCATAAAAGATAGCATAAAGAATATATTTTATCTGCCATAATGCTTGAACAGATTGTTGCATTGATGTTGGAGTTTCAACTATAATTGTACTAATAAAACCATATGCTAAGGTCAAACCAGCTAAAACGTGCATAAAAATACCAAATCCATTTGTTCTGATCTTTTTTTCATGCAGTTTTTTAAATTGTATGTTTCTTGGCTTAGGTTCGTTTTCATTAATTTCTTCTTTATTATTCATTTTGACCTCCAGTTTAAATTATTGTTTATTTATTCTATCTATCTCATTTGAAATTTCTTTAATAAGTTCATCAATATGATAACTTTCGTGAGCATAAATTAAGGTACAATCATTTTTGACACAATTAAATCTTTTCTTTGCGTCCAGTTCTCTAATCTTTTCAAAACCTTCTCTACCACCAAAAAACTCTATTGGTTCAAGATGTTGTTTCCCCTGATATTCAATTCCAATATTATATTCAGGAAAATAAATGTCTAGATGTTGTTTACCAAGCCATTTTGGTTTGCCATGATGAACAACTTCAAACAACTTAAAATGCTCTTTTATTTTATTGTATAATTCAGTTTCCGATATCCAACCTTCACCGATTTTTGGGATGCCTTTTTTTTCTCTTAATTCATTTTCTGCATCAATTGATATTTTATGGATAAATTCAATGACATATGGATTCTTATCAAAAAAATAAGAAGTAAAATCAACTCTTTCATAACCAATCGAAGTATAAACGTTATATGGATGACCATTACACATTTTACTCCAATTATATATCAAGTTATCATTACTGCTTTTATTATCATAAGTTTCAAGCTTGATATCAATTATTTTTTCAAGCTCGCTCAAATGACTTTTAGCCCAATTTGTTATTTTAGGATCTATGAGAGAAAGTATCTCATATCCAGATATTGATTTATTCAGTTTTAGTTTAATACTAAGTATTGTGTTGGTCAATTCAGAGCTAATTTTTCCAATTTCTTTTCGTGGATAATATTCCAATGCTTTCTCATAATTATTCAGAAGTAAATATGTGTCTGAAATCCATCGTTTACAATGATATGTGAATTTAGTATAATGTTTGTAATGTTCACTTATATCTTTAAATTCTTCAATTCGAGGTTCTTTATCAAGTTTGATGATATCTTGAGCATACATGTATAAATAATCAATTTGATTTCTTATATCAATATAATTATTTTTTTTGATTTCAGTTTTGAAGAAAGAATAAAACGAATTTATTTCATTTTTAATTGTAAGTGAGTCAAAACGGTTATCAAAAATTGGGATGTAATTATTGAATTTTTGCATTTGTATTTCTCTACATTTTTGTTCATGATTGTATTCTTTTAATTTTGAATCAAATTTAGAGGAACAATATGGACATTCCCAATATGGATATATCTTGCACAGGGTTTCACCAGCTCTAATCTTATCACCTTGAGATTTTGAATGCTTTACAAAACCTGTTTTAAATGCTATTATATCACCAGTTAAATCTTCAGAAAAGCGTAGGGTTAATATTGGTTGTCCTTCTTCCACAAGATCAGAATTGTTAATTATTAAAGAGCTAATTGTTATATCATCAGATAATTCACCAAAAGTTTTTTTAAGGTTATTTATGACTTTACATTCAATTGCATCATTATCGTTGTCTGTTGTAAACCAAATTCCAATTTCATAGTGACCCATAGAATCTAACATTTCTACCTCTCGTTTGCTTAGTACAATATAGTCTCAAAATTATGATTGCAGATTTACACTAGTATGTAATTATCTGCTGTTACAGAGCTTTTAAATTGAACTTAACAGCAGTTTTAAATAGAATAAAGGTAAGCACCCAACCTTAGGGAGTACATAACCCTTGAATTAGTATTATGTACAAACAGAACTATATAGAAATCATTAACTTTATGTTATAATTTATTAAATATTTTCCTTAACACCTTTATTCTTCAAGTTCAAAATTATCAATCATTTGTAGTATATAATCTGCATAAATAAAAAGATATCTATTAAATCTTATAGTCAACATACTAATAAATATAGGATTAATTTGTTTATTAGTCAAGTCTGTATAAAAAGAATCTGTTAAGATTTTGAAATCATTCATTATTTGATCAGAGGAATCAAGATCTTTAAGTAATCTTTCCCATTTATTCAAACGATTACTTTTATAATATTCAACAGGTTCATAAGACTTATGTATCCATTGTAATAACAAATTATTTACGAAAATTTCTATAATTTCATCTACTGTTTCTGAAGTGAATTCTGATTGTGAAAAACTTTGTCTAAGTATTATACTACCAAGAAATGTATTTAAGTACACAAGCTCAATTGATAATTTCAATCTATTTGTTGGTTTGAAAACACTTAGCTTATAGTCAATTGCTTTTGCTATAGATTTCAATTCTTTATCTCTCAGTGCTCTATCTGAAATAAAGTTCTTTAACTCATTTGCAAACATTTCAGTTGAAGTTATTTTATTACTCATGGATCATCCTTAAAATCTTTGATTTCTTTATTCAACATCAATAATACTTTTTTCTGATATCTTTGGAGCTGGTTTGTTCCATTTTTTTAGATTTTGTACAATTCCACTATAGTAATCTATAAGCATTTCTTCTATTATCTCAACAAATTTTCTTCTGGATGAAAATTTCTTACCTAAATCTTTAATGTAATAGATTTCAAAGTATTTAATTTCCTTTGAAGTCAATTCATCACAAACATCATCTAACTTCTCAATTTTAATTTTTATAAGGGCATTGGCATATTTGACGAAAATTCCTACACGGATATCATCCTTAATTTTGTTAAATTCATTTTCGTTGCATTTTTGTGCATATTCCAATTGTCTTTTTATCCAACCAATTTTCCCTCTGTTCATTTTATCTTCTGGAGCATTCAAATAAACAGACATTTCAATTGACCTTTTATCAAGGTAAGCAATTACATTAACATTAGAGACTGCATTAGAAATTACCAATTTGGATGAAAGACATTTATCTTTCATTAGTATTTTTTTATCATGTTCTATTCTTGCTTGATAATTATTTTTGAATTTTGTTTCACCTGATTTTACAAATAACCCTAAACCCCTACTAAGTATTAATGCTAAATCCTTTTCTTCCTGTAACCAACTTTCAACAGTTTCAATGATGTCCTGACAATTTGATTTCAATTGTGTACCTGATATTATCCTCTCTACAACTACTTTCCAGCCTGGTTTCATTTGAGAGAATCCATAAATACCTGAGATATTGTGTTCATAATAAGCAACTACTTCTTTCATGATTTCAACTTGATCAACATCATCAATATTAGTATTATTATTAAATAACAAAATATGTGCAATCGTAAGTATGTATGACCATGAAAAATGGTATAAATTCATTCCTTTTGGAATTTTTATATCAATTGGATACTGTGTCGGAGATAAAACAAATTGATTTGAAATCGTAATGAAATTTTTGATTCCCACTTCTTTTGCTATGTTTAAATACTTTAATAATTGATCCTTATTTATCACATCACCTTTGTTTTTCATTTCAAATAAAACAGCTTCATGAATAACTCCAGCTCGAACTAAAATTAACAATCCATCAAATCTCTCACCATTAGATACTTGTCCGAAATCAACTTCTGTATAAACATAGATTTTTCCGTTTATCCGTATATCAGTGGGTTTTATAAGTAATGTTCTAAATTCTTTAATTAATCTTATCGATGATAAAAAGATGGATGTGAGTGTTATTTCATCACCAGGTTTTGAAGTAGGAATCAATTTTGCAGATCTTAGCAAAATTTCTTTATCTGATACTAATTGATCAAAATCTGTTTTTTTCATACCGATAATTTTGTTAATCTTCTTCACTTGTTATCCTCCAAAAATATTTACTTTGATCAGCTCATTTAGTTTCATAATTATGTTTGATAATTCAATTACTAAAGATCCAAATTTGAAAAAATCTACTGTGAATTATTGTTCAACAGAGAAATTAAATTATTGGTTAGGAACTGGTATTAATGCTAATATTAATAATAAAGCGCAACATCCAACAATTACTTCGAGAATATTTGAATTAGACTTACTCTCTTTTTCAGTCTCAGCCAATCTTTTTTCTAACTCTTTCACTTGATTATTATCGTTAGTTTTTTTAATAGTAGAAAATGTCTCAACTTCACCATTTTCATATACTATTACCTTAATATCTTCCTTATTGATCGTCCTTTTTGGCATATTCTCACCTGTGGAAATATCTACGGTTTCAGGATTTATTGAAACTACTTTACAATTAATTTTTGTACCATCAAGAAGGTGTAATACATCTTGAGAAAACATTAAACACGGTAATAAAATAATTAAAACAAAACAAATAATTTTTGTTAACATGACTTTAATCCCCCTATTATAAATTAATAAATCTAAAAATGTTAGAACTATAAAATATTACAAAAATTGTAGCATAAGGTATGAACAATAGATTACCATTTTCGAATGATGTAATTGTACGATAAAGAGATAATTCTGTAATAATAAACATTATTATACCATCAGACACTCTTCCATTAAGTATTTTATCAAGTCCTGGAATTATAAATGAAACTGGAATTGAATAATCATTTGAATCCTTCGGTTGTAAACTTAAGTAATTTGGTACAGGATCTACGAGACCTTTTTCATTTTTTTTATAAAATTCCTCTGCAAATGGATGACAACGAGAAATTCTATCTGCTCCCAATAAGATACCCTTTATTGTACCAAACCTTTCAATAGACTCAATACAATAATTAGAACAACAAGGATGAAACTGGCAATTTAATAAAGAGGATTTAAAAGATAATGTTTGCCAACCTTTTATCATTTTTATTGGGATATTCTTTTTTTTTGAATATGTTGAGTTTGAATAAATTAATTCAGAGCTCAAGTTTGTTGAATAGCACAAAAAAAATAATATAATCAGTTTAAATATGTGAAAATTCTTTAACAATCTACGTTCTCCTATTATGATTGTATGAATATCTAAAATGAAAACACACACTATATTCATAACAATTATTAAAAAATAAGCATAAAACAATTAACATAATGAAATTTACATTATACATTTATGTCAAGTCAAATATAACTTAATAGTGTAAAATAATGGCAGGGGGGATAGTGATTGACGTAATATATTGTTGAATTTGAATATAGCCATTGTATATTTGATCTTTTTGGATAATAATTATCCATGATGATACTCAGAGTTTGAGTTAAGAATCCGAGCTACAAAACATCCCACCCCCCTTTTAAGAATACTTAATACTTATCTATAATGATTGTATTCGGATTGGCTCTATAACAGCTTAGTATCTGTAAGTATTCTCTTCAATGTAAACAAAAATCAACAAGGCAGATGAATCTTGATCTCAGGTCAACAGACATTGCCTGTAATATACATCTTCTTTGTAATATTGATGATACATTGTGAAGCATTTGTTCTCACGTGCGTATAGTGTAAGTAAACCCATTAAGTAACACTATAAAAAAGGTTTTTTTTAGTGTCGGAAAACTACCTAATTAATGCACTAAAATCAACCTTTATATAGAACCCGTCAAAAATACCATTTTTATAACAGCCAATAACTCTGAAATTGATAGTGAAAAACTTTCTTTTTATAGTGTCAAAGAATTACCCTTATTTACATTGAGTTTAAGGGAGTAGTATTTCTTTTTATTATATTTTTTTTATCTTGTTTCGTCACGATCATACTAACTACAATAAATGTTTTTAGTTTTGCCAAATTTATTTGTAAAAACCTTACACTTTGCATTCATAATTATTCTGAATCAATTTTCTACTGTTAGTACAGTTACAGATAAAGATTCAGTTTCATCATCGTGATATACTACATCTACATATACAGTTAACCAACCGCTATTGTCATCAATGTTAATATATAATTCAAAAGGTTGTTCATCATCAAATCGCATATCAGGATCGTCGCTTGTATGAACAAAAATGTGGTTTATGTTGTTTCCTTCTACCAATACATAAAGATCTTCATCGTTAGGATATATATTCCCAACGATTGGTTCAATTATGCTTGCTTCATTTTTGGGTTCTGAAGGTGAAGAACAACTTGTTATTAATGATAATAGGAACAGAATTATTAACATTTTATTCCATTTAGTATTTCTCACTGTGTGTACACTCTTCACTAATCCAATATTTCTCATTTTTCCCTCCCAATCACTTATTGATAATATCTCATCATTACTTATTATGTATGAGTTCGATAAGCTGATATGAAGATTATAGCAAGGATTCCAAGAGTAATTAACATCGCTACTCCACCAAGATCATTTTTTTGTTTTTCAATTTTCATCTCGTTTTCAGTCAATCTTTTTTCAAGTTCTTCCGTACTTTGTTGATTTATGAATGTCTCAATTTCACCATTTTTATACATTATTTCCTTAATATCTTTCTTGAAAAATGTCCTTTTTGGCATATCCTCACCTGTAGAGATTTCAATAGTTTCAGGATTAATTGAAAGAACTTTACACAGTATTTTGCTTCCATCAATAAATTGTACGCTATCTTGTGAATAAGTTGATGTTGATTCAGAATCCATTGAAAAAGTTTCTATATTCCCATTTTCATAAATAATAACCTTGATATGAGTTTTTTGAATATCTTCATAAACAGAATCTTCTCCTAAATCAATTTCTACTGTTTCTTGATTTATTGAGACAATTTTACAATTGATTTTTGTACCGTCATTGAGGTGAATTATATCTTGTGGAAACATTAAACATGGTAATAATACTATGAGTAAAAAACAAATGCTTTTTTTTAACATAATTATTAATCTCCTATCCTCATTATAAAACCAAGCAGGGTATAATAGTTATTATATTTTCCCCTTTTGTGTATTCTCTTAATTATTATTAATAACTTCATCAAACTCTTCGTCAAATAGGTTACACAATTGATAAATATTAATATGGATTAAGAAGAGCATAAAGCACAAATAGTATAAACACTATTCCAATAACGATTAATATTTTACATCCGAAATTCTGAGATTTGAGATATAATCCTTCACCATTTACTTTTTGTACCTCATTCTTCCTTACTTTTCTTAATTCATCATCAAGGTATTCATTACAATATTTACATTTTTTGGCTACTGCTAAAATCTCTTCTCCACAATAAGGACAATTTTTAGTTTCTTTATTTTCCATAATTTCACATTTCCTTAAATTATTCTTTAAAAAGCAATATTTTTTAATATTGTACAATTATTACAAAAGCCGAATACTCGTTTCCGAAACACCTATCAGAATAAGTTTTTGAAGTAGTAATTCCTTCTGGTGTTAATTCGCTAATGTATGTATAGTAAGATTTTATCTTTTTTCCATTTATATCATAAGTAGTAAATTCAATTCTTGTATTAAATTTTGAAAATAACGTATTATTTTTTACTTTTACATTCCAAACTAATGTGTAATAATCATAAGTGTCCCAATAATAACTTATAATCTCATAATCTGGTAAAGGATATGATTTTAAAAGCTTTCTAAAGACAAATCCTTTCGATTCCCCATTCTTGTATATCTCAAGCCAATCATTCATTGAAATATCTGCTTTCACAATATCATTTGTTTTTAATTGTCCTACTATTGAAGTATTAGTTCCTTTACCCTTTCTTATATTAACTGTTTTGTGTGCATACATTGTTGCTAACACACCGTTTGATCTTGATATGCTTTTCGTATTGTTATTTGATTTCAGTTTATAATGATCTAAATCTAACTGTAATACGATACAATACACAGCTATTATTGTTAAACTTAATATTATTGTAATCAAAATACCTTTATGTGGAATTTCCTTTTTCTCTTTGGTTTTTAATTCCTTTTTTGGTTTAATATTTCTGTTTGTTAGTTCTTTTCCACAATAGGAGCAATAATTGGTATCACTATTTACTTGTTTCTTACAATTTTGACAGACTATCATACTATCATGATCTTGCATAATCAGATTTCCTTTAATTTGGGAAAGCCCACCCCTTTTTTAATCCTTCAATAGTTATAGAATCTTCAATAGCTAATTCTATACTATATTCTTTTGCAATTTCCTTACTATATTGTTTTAATATAATATCATAGTATTCAGAGTTATTCTTCATATCTTCTCTTGTTAGATCGGCACTATCAAGAGGGTATCTTTTTTCTGCTTCAATTTCAGCTTTATCTTCAGCTTTAATTAATTTATTCCAGATATCAATTCGTTGCTTTTTTGATAATCCAAATTTTTTTTCAGGTAAGATTGTTAATGATTTCAATTGTTTTTCACTAATTCTTATCTCTGGAAATTCTTCATCATATCCTTTTGCAACCATCCCTACCCATTGTCCCATTTCTGCATTAGCTTTCTCCTTTGTGCCATAAACATAAATGTATATGTTTGTTGGATTATTATGATATTTAAAACCACTACGAGATCGAGTTTGATCATAAAGGTATTTCAATAAATCTCTAATTTCGGTTTCACTTGCATTCTTACTTTGAAGCATTACGTCTAATTGAATCTGTGTTTTAACTGGTTTATCGAAAATAGTTTCCTCAAGAATTCTATAATCTAAAATATTAAGATTATTGTTTGTCGAATTACGATCAATATTATCTGTACAGCATGTTAATAACATTTGTATTAAAATAATCAGGATCAAGCTTTTATATCTCATATAACTTCCTTTAAATTTGATTAATTTAGTTATCTTTAATTTCACTTTTGATTCAGCATCTCACTAATGATGAAGAAAAAATAAAGATAAGCTGAAATCATCACTATTATCATTAGATAACGAAAGTTTAATATCAGTATTTCCTTCTTTCCACGTACATAATAATTCCTCTGAACCATCATAAATTGAAATAGCTAATTTTGTTTTGTGAGCATTATCTGTACTTTGATGTTGAATGGAATTATCAGTAGAAGGTAAATCATATATGCTAATTAATTTCTGTTTGATATTGAAGAAATCATCAACCAATGAACCAGGTTTTGTTTGTAAGGGTTTGAAATCATAAAATCCACTCGATAACACTTTTGCTTTAAATGCGTAAACAATTTCACAAGGTATATCAATTAGCTTGCTTTCATAAATTAAAATATCACCACCATCAATTATTAACTCTAATGTTTCACGATTCTTAACTTCATCAATACTCAATCCCCAATTAGAATTACGAAATCCTTTTTTACCCTTGTATCCTAAAGAAATTTCTAATGATTCCTCAGATTGTTTATTTATTATATTATTTTGTTTATATTTTATCCATAAAACACTTTCACCTTCAAAATAAATATTTTTTAAGAATACATTAGTTTGCTCTAATTCCCAATTACATTCTATCTTACAGTAGTCTTTATCTAAAAATTTACTCTGATCCGATTGGTAAAGAATAAAATCCATATTTTTTTCATCAGGATCACCATACTTTTCACTTAAAGAATTAAATAATTTGTTAAAAATATCAAAAGTTTCTTCTAATTCAAAAGGATAATTCTCAAGACTAATATTTCCCTCTGTTAGCTTTTTATCTTCAAAAATATATTCAATAGTAAAACTTTCACCAAATAACTGATCTTTCCCTCTATAAGCATTGATTCCCATTTTTACAACTGCTTCAATTCTTTTTATATCTTCATTTTTTTTTACTTCTTCAACTGTCATTCCCCATTTAGTTTTCTTAAAATCATAATCGAGACCATAAATCAGTGTTAATATTGTTAAAAAAATAATAATTAGAAATTTTTTCATAAATCCTCCAAAATAATTATTCTCTATTTATTAAATTCCTCATTCAATATATCAATTATTTCCTGCTCTAATTTTCCATTAGCTTGAAATTTTGTACCACCACTATTTGTATCATAACCACCAGTATTAAAAGAAAAAGTTTGCACTATTCGTTTTTGATTTCTTAATACATCCCAAACAACTGAAGTCTGAGAAATAATGTATTTAGTATTTACTGTAACACTCGTCCTATTTTCTTCAATTTCATTTATAATAACATTTATTCGACCTTCAAGAGATATAGTTCTTTCAATAAAAAATAGATTACCTTTTTCCACAAATTCATATCTCTGGAATTTCTTAGCACCAGAGAATCGATATTCTCTTTTCCCAGCCAAATTTTCAACCATAGAATATATTGAACCAGCATCAATATATTTTTCTGGATCACCCGAATAGCTTAGGTTAATAAATCCAGATTCTTTATCCATATTATTAATAACGAAGAAGTTGTTCGCTAATCCTGAAATAAGATGTTTCCAGATTTCATTTTTACTTTTATTAATAATAACTGAGTTAGAATGCATTTTTCTTGGAGAAGGAGGTGTATAGGTATGATTACCAACTATACTACACCCAACAAATAAAAGTCCGACTAATACTAACAAAACATATTTAAATTTTATTTTCATAAAACCTCCAAAATTCTTTGCTTTTATTCAGGTCATTTAATTTCATAATTATGTTTGAAAATATTTCTATAAAAATTGTTTAATCAATATTTATGTCAAGTCAAATATTATTTAAAACTATGCAATAAATTACTTTACAGTACTGAAATTTACATAAAATTATCCTTGTTGATACTTAGTTTATAAAGTATCAAATCGAGCAAGAAAACACCCCACACCCCTATATACATAGTTTACACTATTCTATAACGGGTGTAGGCGGATTTGCTATTCTTCTTAACAATATTTGTACATTATCATATCTAAGTAAATATATCACAATAAGATAGATAAGCCTATTTAAAAGTTTATTGTATTTTATCTGTGAAATACATGTTTATAGTAATGTTCATATTACATTGATTCTATCGGTTTGTATAAGAACGGAAACACATAGGATGTAGATTTACATTAAAAAGTATTTATCGGCTGTCTACGAGCATGTAGTATAAGCTTAACAACCTTTTAAACTGAATAATGGTAGCATTTATATCAACTCATTTTAATAACCTTTCATTTTAGTATTTATAAAATTGAATTCTGATATTTGGCTATTAATATAGCTTTTAGAAAAATCGTCAATTTTATTACTCAATTCATTTTCATATTTATCTGTGTAAGTAAATTTACTTCCTTTATTCTCAATTTTCTTTTTTAAAGAATAATAAGCATTTCTACTAATTTTTGATTCTTTTTGAAGTTTCTTGAATAACTTCAATGTTGATTCTGTTCCGAACTCATTGATCTTAGTTAATGCGAAGTATTCTATAACATCGGTTTTATTATTTATTTGAATTTCTTCATAATTAAGAACCTTTTTTGATTTCTTAATTTTATGGAATTCCTTTTTCCACAAATTCAAAAGTTTCTGTATAAACTTATCATCTTTTAAGTCTTTTACATAAGCAATCTGCTTCAATACTTCTCTAAGTTCCTTTTTAATCTGTAATTCATATCTAAGAATGTATTTGTCATTCAATCCATTGATCAATATTAACTCTTTGTTATTCTTGTTTTTGCTTTCATCAACCTTATCATAAAACTTTATTGTTTTCCGAGTGTTAATGAAATCCTTTGAGTTTTTACGAATAACAGGATCATACTGCTTTGCTTCAACTAAACAATCTAAGTATGAAGAAATTGAATAAACCATTTCAAAGTTAGCGGAAATGTCTAATCTTGAAAATCTGAAGTTGTCTAAACTGAAGTCTAGTATTAGTTCTAACTTCTTTATAGCTTTGTTTATCTCCTGTCTTGTTAGTGTTCTGATGTTATTGCCAAAGTAGAACTTAGTTAAACTTCCGATTATAGTAAGTCTTGATGCTGAATAGTAAACTTGTAGATTATTAATAAAACCAAAATAATGAATAGTTCCATCTGGTTTTATCGTTTTTTGTGATTTACTAATACAAGAATGATCAAAACAGCCTACAATGTCCTGTTCATCGGTGTATATCCTTATAGTGTCAATCATAATACTGTACTCAAAACAGGTACTGAAAGTAGCTTGTTATAAGAAGGATTGTACGGAATAATACGATGTCCTAATTTCTTCTCTCTGGATTTCAAGAATTTTCCTTTTTTATGGATTCTTCTTTTAGGTGCTCCCAGTTCAATCAAAGTATCCAGATTTTCTTTGTTTACCTCGAATAGATATAAACCATCTGCAGTGCCCCATTCGTTGAAAATGATATTCATTGAACGTAACTTAACGGTAGTTTTGAATGACCAACAGTAACATCCTAATATCGTTTCTGACTTTTGATAGATTTCCATATAGTGTGTGAGTAGAAATGGGTCATTTATCTTGTCTTTGCATAAAAGGTGTTTGTATTTTTCTGTTATTAGATTCTTCATGATACCCTCCTGAATTCTTGAAGGGCTTCTTCTTCGATCTCATACAATGGCTTGATTCGATTAGTCTGAATTAGTTCATTCAACTCTGTTACCATGAATAAGAGCTTGCGGTTAAATTTGTAATGTGGAATTTTCTTCCTTGATGTATAAGCATATAGAGTTGCTTTTGAGAGACTAAGATACTCACAAGCTTCTTCTAACGATAGGTATGGTTTCTGATACCTATTACGTAAACTAGTTTCTTCTTTCATTTTAAACTCCTATAGTTTGATAGGCTTAATGCCCTCACTATAGAAGACTTACTTAGAAGGTAACTAAGATACTTTAGAGGTAACTATGAAAAAATAATTAAAAAATATTTATTCCCACTGAATTAAACTATCGTAAAGTACGCCATTAAATATCTTCAAGTAAGTATTTAGATGTTGATAGAATTCTGGAAATTTTTTTTTAATACGTTTTTTTGCAGTTCTGATATTTTTCTGTACATTCCTCTTAACTTTGTCTTCGAGTGTGTTATTGCTTTCATACTTTGTTTTGCAATTATACTTTTTAATTTCATTTTCTTTTATTTTAATAGCTTCTTCAATTTTTTGTAATTCTACTTCTGCTTCTGCACTTATAGTGCTTCCATCAATTTCCACAGTTGAAATTCTCACATGTTCATCCTCTAATAATTCTAAATCTCGCTTTAATAAAATAATATCAGTAATCACCGAAACATTATCGACCTTAATTTCCATCTTGTCTGCTAATACTTTATATGGATATAATCTTTGAGGGTTATGTAGACAAAGGTTAATATATTTCATTCCTTGCAAACATCCAATATGTTTTTCTATACCATTAAATTTAATCAACCAAGAATCACCTTCGTTTCTAAATATATGCTGTTTTCTGGATTGCGTACCTTTGATTTTATTCGTATAATTAAACATATTGGTATCTTTTTTCTTTTGTAAGACAAACTTATTTTTAGTTTCTTTTGCAAGGTCTTTAAAAAATTTAGAGTTAGTCAAAGTTTTCATACCATTTATTTCAAGTTTAGTAGATTTTAATTCACTTTCGAGAAATTCATAATTAAAATGTGCTATTAATTCCTTTATCGAGTTATCACTACTTGTGTATGCGGAATTATTCTTTGGAAATTCAATGAACGTTGAAATTTGACTAAAATCATTTTCTCGTAACTTATACATCTTCAAAAAGTCAAAATTTTTAATAATTTCTAATATTATTCCATTTTCAAGATTCATAATAACTTCAAAGAATGAGTGAGTGATTTCATCGTTTTCGATGAAAGAATTTGGATGTGTAATTTTTTTTCTTTTCAGATTATAGTTACTAATATTTTCTTCATCAAGATAACTTTTATTAGTTACATAAATATCTTTGGGAAAATTAATTTTGAAAAATACATAATATCCTCCAATTATGGATTGATAAGATTCAGAAAAGAGATCAGTATAATGTATAAAAGGGTAAAATAAATCTTCATCTTCTGGCTTTTGTTTTACAAACCTTTCTCCTTTTTTTTTCATTTCTATTATTTGTAAACCTGTTGAGTTATCATATATTCTATCAAGTACATCTTTAGAAAGTTCATCCATACTTATTTTCTTTTTTTTTAGTAGATCCAATAATTCTGATTCACTATAATTAAAAACACTATCATCAATAAAATTTGAAGCTGATAAATAGAATTGATTGAGAGGACATTCAAAAGTATCTTCTATTATGAATGGAATTTGTTTAATAAAGAACTTTACATATTTTGTATACTCTTCAGAATATTCATATTGTTTATTAGGAAGTTTCAGTAATTTCATAATTTCTATAGCACGTAAATGAAGTAATTCAGAGACGATTGCACTTCTTATTTCAATTAGTGGTTTATGCTTTAGTTTGAGTATTCTGTTACTAATATCAATTTTATCTTCTTTTTTAATGTAAATCATACAAATATTACCTAATATTACTGCAATTTATCAATAGCTTCAACTCTATTCTTATCGATGATTTTATTATGTACCTATTAAAATTTAATTTAATAATAATAGTTATCTAGTGTCAAGTTTAATAGTTTGATGCAAGTTTGTTCAAAAACCAAATTGAATTATGGATTTCTTATATAATAGGCAATTTATCTATTGCTTCATCTCTTTTCTTATTAATGATCTTTGCATAAATCTGAGTATGTCTAATATCTTTTT
>CAYLPA010000055.1:0-14985 GCA_964385385.1 uncultured Saprospiraceae bacterium
TAAAATTAGTTTATGCATCGGTTTTTTCAAAAACTGCAAGGGGATATATTGAAGCAATAAATTATAAAATAGAAGAAGAAAAAATGGCTGTTGTAATTCAGGAGGTTGTTGGCAATCAATATGGAAATTATTTTTATCCCCACATTAGCGGTGTTGCTCAATCCTATAATTATTATCCTTTTGCACATATGGAGCCTGAAGAAGGTTATGCTGTTGTTGCTTTAGGATTAGGAAAATATGTAGTTGAAGGTGAAAAAGCTTATCGGTTTTCACCAAAATACCCAACAACAGAAATAAATAATCCTAAAGACCAATATAAAAATTCTCAACTTAAATTTTTTGCTGTTGACCTTGGCAAAAAAGACATTGACTTGCTTGAAGGAGAAACTGCCGGATTAAACCGACTCGATATTGATGATGCAGAAATGCATGGAACCTTAAAACATTTGGCTTCGGTTTATGATAATGAAAATGATTCAATTATTCCCGGATTAACGCATCTCGGACCTAGAATTGTGAATTTTGCAGATATTCTTAGGTATAATTATATTCCTTTGGCAAAAACAATTGAAGTTGTTTTAGATGTTGTTAAAGAAGCTGTTGGTTCACCTATCGAAATTGAATTTGCTGTAGATTTGGAAAAGGATAAAAATAATAAAGCTTCATTCAATTTGTTGCAGATTAAACCTTTGATTGGAAATGTTCAGGACTACAATATTAACATGGATGAAATCAAAAATGAAGAAATATTGTTGTTGTCAAATAAAGGAATGGGAAATGGATTGATAAATAATATCAAAGATGTAATTTATGTTGATGTTGATTTGTTTGATAAAAGTGAGACTCTTGAGATGACTAAAGAAATTGAAAAGTTGAACAAAGAAATGATGAAAAGAAATGAAAAATATATTTTGATTGGTCCGGGAAGGTGGGGTTCTCGTGACAGGTGGATTGGAATTCCTGTTACATGGCCTCAAATATCAAATGCTAAAATTATTGTTGAGACAAGCATTGAAGATTATCCTTTGGATGCATCTTCAGGCTCTCATTTCTTTCATAATGTTACTTCAATGAACGTAGGATATTTTTCTGTTCAACAGGAATTGAAAAGAGATTTCGTTGCTTATAACATTCTTGAAAAACAGAAGTTAATAAATAAAACAAAATATTTTAAACATATTCGTTTTACTAAGCCACTAAAAATTAGAATGGATGGTAAGAAGAGAATTGCTGTTATAACTTTTGGATAAGAACAGACTTGATATTATTCAAAAATTTTCAAAATCTTCGGATTGGACAACAAATTTAATATTATTGATGAAAATTTATTTTCGCCAAATTCTTCAAACTTCTTTTTTAACTGAACATTTCTATCGTCATTATTGCCTTCGAGATTGATAATTTCTCTGATTTCTTTAAATTGTGAAATCGTAAATTCGTCTTCAAATGCTGAACGAATAATGTTGATGTTTATCAAATCTTCTTTCTTCTCAGGTAAACCAAAATTTTCCAGCTCATTTATGGAGGCTAAAAGAATTTCATATCCACGCTTTTTGCAAGAATCCATATTTGCTTTAGTCCCCGAAGCATCACGCAAAGCCCAGCTTCCATGCTCATATTTGATTTTTGAAATCTCGGAAATTTTATGACTGTCATCCCCGAAAATTCTTTCTATTATAACTATTGTTGAGCTTTTCCAAGCTTCTAAATCAAAATCTTTAGCTTCAAGTTTTTCTATTTGTTGTTTTATTAGTGAAATATATTTTTTCATTTGTTTTTATTTTCGACTTAATTATTTCTTTACTTATGATTTGCAGAATATTTTATGAACAGAAATTTGATCTGTTCCCGAATTTCAAAGTTAAACATTTAAACTTTCTATTTCTTTTTATTTTTCCTTTTCTTCTTCTTCTCAGATTTAAAAATATCTCTAAAAGTGTCAAATTCTTTTCTGTAGAAGATTCCTAATCCTTGAGTATATGGAGATTGTTCGTTGACGTAATCGGTTTCGTTAGACCTGTTAAAAGCTTTGATTTTAAATTTTCCTTCGTCTGTCCATTTATATTCAATATTAACATCACCAACAATATTACTTGATTTTTGTGATGCCTGATTTGCTTCTGTAGCTTGTTCTCCACCGACATCAATATTGCCGTTAATTGAGAGTCTATCGTTGAATAATTGTGTCGAAAGAGCAACTTCTAATTCGTTATTTGAAATTTTGTCACCGGCACTGTAAGATACACCAATATCAAAATCATCACTAATTTGAGAGAGCCAATTGCTAAGTTGGTTTGATAGCATTTCCATTGAGTTTGTTGTCCCGATGTCAGCGTATGATCCAGTATTATTGGATTCGGAACCGGCAGTTGGGAAGAATCTGTTTAACACAAGTAATCCTACAAATTGCCTGTTCATCTCTTGAACATTTACTTCATTTTCGTTAATATACAGAGCGTCTTTCAAAAACTTTTTAGCTAATTCGTCAGCATATGGCAAATTAATATCAAAATTAACAACAGGATTCATGAGTTTGTTTTTCAATCCGAGAATACACTCAACAGGCATTTTCTTTTTATATACTTCTGTGTTTTCATATTTTGATATTAAATCATATAAAGGAGCTTTTGTTTTGTAAATTGCTTTTAAATTAATATCTGCATCATAAGGACTGCCTGTCCATTTTATACTACCACCTTTTTGAATAGTAAGTTTTTTATTAATGATGTTTTGAAGTGTGAATAAATAATCTCCTTCTGTGATAATATAATCTCCGAACATATTAAAATTACCTCTTGTATCTATTACCATGTTTATGTTTCCGTTACCTTTGGCTTTGATAATATCACCGACTTTTTCATCTAAAATCATCTGAATTTCAGCATCGGGAGTAACATCAAGTTCAAAGTTCATATTAATACCTGAAAAATCAATTTCGTTTTCTTCGTTTTTAATTTTAAAAATAGTATCCAAACCTGAAAAAGTGATATAATTTGTTTCAGAAGCTTCTTCGGTATAATCAAGCGGAATGAAGAGTTTAGTTCCTTTTTCTGTTTTTGCTTTTATATCCATGGAAATATGTTTAACATCTCCAAAAATTTTGATAACACCTGTTGCTACAGCTTTACCATAAAATAAATCGTTTTGTGTTGAATTAGTGTGCAGCATCGTGAAATGGTCAGGTTTAAAACTTAAATCCAGTCTCCAGTCTTTAAAGTTATTATGATATATTTTTCCGTCAAAAATAGCAGTTTTTCCACTGTTCTCTTTATCATTATTATCGTTTAATATAATATTATCAAAGTGAAAGTAATTCTTATCAATTATGATTTCATCGGCAAAGGAATAAACAGTGTTCAGGTAATCAATTTTTATTGTTGTACGCATTAATTTAAGCTTGCCCGTAAGTTCCGGTTTTGCCATGCTTCCTTTGAATTCTAATTTTCCCGAAGCAAGACCATATAAACTAGAGCTAAACGAAGAAAGATAATTCTGCAATACTCTTAATTTGAAATTTGTTAATTCAATATTAAAATCAAAATTTTCGTCTTCATTTTGCGGATAAAAATAACCTTCAACGCTAAGAGGTTGATTTGTTCCGATATTTCCAACATAAATAATTTTAGCTTTTATGTATGCAGCTTTATTTTCATTATCCCATTTACTCTCGATGTAGGTATTCCCAAGTTTTTCATGATTTAAGCCAAATTTATCTATGCTAACATTTGACAAAACATTGGGGTGATTATACAGGTCAACCAATTTAATACTCCCATTTAATATTCCATCAAAGTCATATTTCTTTTTATTAGTTATTATGTCAAAATTCGAGATATTGAAATTTTTAAAAAACACATCCACTTCATCAGAAGCATTATTTGATATTTTTCCGTTAACATTTAGTTTTTGAAATTCATTAGCAATTTCAAAATTGTTTATAACAATTGAAGAAGTGTCAATAGTGATAAAGTTATCTTTACTAAAAGCCCACAAAGTGTCATTGATAGTTGTTTCAGCTTTAAGGAATTTTATTTTTATATTATTTTTATCAAGAAAAGTCAAGAACCCTTCAATATTTCCTGAATATTTGTTTGCTAACTTTTCGTTATCCCAAAATATATTATAATTAATACTATCGTTTTTCAATGAAGTGTTAACATTGAAATTGTCAACCCACATACTATCTGTTAAATTTAATCTTTCGCATCCTACATCAAAAAGAATTTTTTTCCTTAGGGTTCTGCAATCAACGAAAAAGTTGTTGAAAACATATTGATTGAACCGTATAAAATCAGAATTTCCGATTATTGTTAAGGAGTTATTTTCTGAATTAAATTGACCGCTGATTGTTGTGTTCTGAGCTATCGAAAGTTTCGGTATAAACAATTCTGTTAGCTGAGATGTTTCGTAGAAATTTATTTTATAATTAAAATTTTGATTTGAATTAATTTCCTTTTTCTCTTGAGCGATATTGCTGCTATATGATGGCAGATATTCTTTTACTAATTCTTCAAATATTGCAACTAAATCATTGACGCGAAAAACTCCGTCAATATTCATGTCGAAGAAATCGGATTTTAGTTTTATTTTCCTTTTATCGAGAGCTTCATTTAGAGCAACTAATTCAAAATTGTTTATTCTATAAGTTTTATTATTTATTCGATAAGAAGTGCTGTCAATGTTGATTATACCATGTATATTATCAACGTTATCACCTTTACAATTCAAACTTAAAGATGTTGATAAAACTGGTGATAGAGAGTCTTTATTATATAAATTTAATTTTCTTAGTTTTGCATTTTTAATTTCAGAAGTAATATTAAATTCAGGAACTTTTCCGCTGAAATCTGTTGTCCCTTCAAGATTTAGATTAAGGTTTTTGTTATTGATAATAAGTTTTGCATCTACTATTTGGTCTTTTATTCCACCGTTGATTTTTATGTTTGTGTATTGATAATTTTTATAAACAACCGAATCAATTACCGATATTAATTCTGCTGCAACATTTTTATCAAATCCGGCACCCTTGACATCTGTTGACATGCTGACTTTTCCCAGAATGTCTTGTTTGTCGATAAGTTTTCCAATATCAAAATTTCTGACAGCTAATTTCCCGTCATATTCTATAATGTTTTTTATCTTATTGTTTTTTAGTGAAATGTCAGTAGATATTTTTCCAATTCCGGTTTGGAAATCAGCAAAAGAAACAAAGTCATTATAAAATCCGGTGAAATAACCTTTAATATTTATTTTACCAAGATTAGCAAGATTTTCAGGAACCGACAAATGAGTTGGTTCATTGTCTTTGTTTTTAATGTTTATTGATTCAATATCGCTTTGAGTAGTTGAAAATTCTTTAATTGCGATGTGGATAAAAGTTTCTTCAATATCAGGCAAACCCGACAAAGTAATATTCCCATCAAATTTTGTTGAATTTTTATATAAAAAACTAAAATTTTTTACTTTCAAATTACTGATTTTGCCTTTTATTTCTCCGGCTAAAACAATGCTGTTGTCCATGTCAAACAAGGCATGAGCAAAATATCCAATATCTTTTTCGTTTAGTTTCGATGTTTGAATTTTTGATTTAATCCTAACATTATTAACAAAATCACTATAAGCTGTAAAATCGCTGTGAGAGAAGAGTAAATCTAATTTCAAATCCGAATCCGGAGTTTTTATTTCTAAGTTTTTAAATTCAATTCCTGATGAAGAAAATTTGATGTTTGTTTTCAATCTGTTCAACACAAAACCGCTTTGTTCTTTTAAGGAAATATTATTGATTTTGGCAATTACAGTATCGGAGATCACTGCAAAATCATTTATGTTTATATTGACTTCGCTTAAGTTAAGATTATTAAAATCAATGCCCTGATTGATGGAGTTTTTATGTTCGTTTTTGTAGCTAAATTGCGATTTAACAAGTTCGAGAGATGAACATTTTATATCCCATTTATCTTTTTTTGTTGTGTCTTGAGAAGAAAAATAATCAATAATAAATTTCAGATTAATAAAATCATCTGACTTATATTTTCTTAAAGCAATTTTTGTGTTTTTAAGAATAATTTTGTCAATAACAATCTTTTGTCTTTTGATGCTTAACTCACTTATGTCAACTTTTATGGAAGGAGCATTCAATAATGTTTTGTTGTGCAAATCTTTTATTTCAACATCTTCGATAACAATATCAAGGAAATAAGCAATATTCAAACCGCCAACTTTAATTTCAGTATTTAATTCATTCGACAAATAAGTAGCAATTTTATTCGCAAGAAAAGATTGAACTGCCGAGCTTCGGAGAACAGCATAGCTGATTGCAGGCAATAGAATTATAACTGCAAAAAACCAGATTAATATTTTTTTTATTCTCTTTTTGATTTGTTTTATTATTAAATAAGAATTAATAATATGAATTTATACTAAGAATATATAATAAAGTTCGGTTAATTTATAAATTCTGATTACTAAATAATTTCATAGTTTTGCAAAAATTTATAAATCATCTATGAGCATTTACATTTTAGGCATAGAATCATCCTGTGATGATACTTCTGCAGCGATTACTGCTGACAGCAAAGTTCTTGCCAATGTTGTTGCCAATCAAGACGTTCATAAAAACTTTGGTGGCGTTGTTCCAGAGCTTGCTTCCAGAGCTCATCAACAAAACATTATCCCTGTTATTGAGACTGCTTTTAATATTGCAAAAATAGATAAAAATCAAATTCAAGCTATTGCTTTTACAAATGGTCCGGGTTTGCTTGGCTCTTTACTCGTTGGAACATCTTTTTCAAAAGCATTTTCATTGGGTTTGAATATTCCAATGATAGAAATTGACCACATGCAAGCTCATATTCAGGCTCATTTCATCGAAGATAACAATAAAAAACCACCTGAGTTTCCTTTTTTATGTTTGACAGTTTCGGGAGGTCATACTCAAATTGTGCTTGTTGAAGATTATTTTAAGATGAAAATTATCGGCAAAACAATTGATGATGCAGCCGGAGAAGCTTTTGATAAGGCAGCCAAAATATTGGGCTTAGCATATCCCGGTGGTCCTTTGATTGATAAATTGGCAAAAAAAGGTAATCCTTTGGCATTTAAATTTCCACATCCCCAAATGCCGGATTTAGATTATAGTTTCAGCGGATTGAAAACATCTCTTTTGTATTTCGTCAGAGACAGATTAAAGGAGAATTCAAATTTTATAAAAGAAAATCAGGAAGATATCTGTGCTTCAATTCAAGCAACTATTGTTGATGTTTTGATGCATAAACTCAAACTTGCAAGTAAACAGACAGGTATAAAAGAGATTGCAATTGCAGGAGGAGTTTCAGCAAATTCAGGGCTTAGAAATGCTTTGTTAGCTGCAAAAGAAAATCTAAAGTGGAATGTTCATATTCCAAATATTGAATACACAACCGACAATGCTGCAATGATTGCAATTTCGGGTTATTACAAATATTTGAAAAGTGATTTTGTGAATCAAAAAATCGCTCCCTATCCAAGAATGAATCCTGATAAATTTTTGTAAATATTTTCAGAAAATATTTGTTGTCAAACAAATAATTGATATATTTGCTGTAATCTTATATTTAGGATAATCCGAAAGAGTTTTTCTTTGTAAGTATTTGGATTATTCAAAATATAAAGGAAATAAACAGGATTACGGTTATATGATTTTCACCACCAATATAAAAAAATGACACGGCAGATTATTATAGTATTCATTTTGACACTTGTTGGTTGTAATTCACCAACAGAGAAACCTAAAAATATTGTTCTTTCTGACAGTGTTAAAATAATGCCAGATAATAATACTTTGGACATTAGTAGAATTAATTTTACAGACGTTAAAGGGCTAAAACAAGGTAAATGGGTCAAGTCAGACAAAAAGAATATTACAAAAGAGATTTTGACTTATAAGAATGATACTTTAAATGGGCATTATTATATTGGAAGTGATGGCTGGAGAAGAGAAGGTATATACAAGAATGGACTTTATGATGGTTACCAATGGGTAATTAGTGGAAATTTGGCTCAATATTATAGTTTTTACCAAGCTGGCAAATTTATTTGGGCGGCATACTATGCAGCCGACCATAACAATTTATTTCCGATAAAAGGCTTCAGAATAGCCTTTGATTCAACTTACATAAAAGCACCACACTATAATGGCAAACTATGGTATGAAGGTTTATTCATATTCCAACCTAATCAAAGGAATCCCAATTTTATTGGAAATAAACCTGTCGGAGTTCACAAAATATATTTTGAGACAGGGGAACTAAAAGGAATTGTTGATTATAATAAACGAATAATTTCAGAGTATAAAAAGACAGGTAAAAAGTTATATATAACTAGTTTTGATAATATAGGTGTACACAAACAAACAATGATTTCGGACGTTAAGTAATAGTAATACTGGGGGTAACAGTACCCTTGCTGTATGCAATATAAAAATAAAATAAAAAAATTCATAAACAATTTGCCGCCAAACAAATAATTAATAAATTTGTGTATCCTTATATTTTTAATAATCCGAAAAAACATTTATAAGTATTTGTATTTTTTAAAATATAATGGAAATGAAGGAAATTTTATATAATCCAAATTTTAAACCCCTCGAATTCGAGGGGTTTAGAAAATACTCAAATTAAGAAAGCATGACAAAAAGCAAAGGAAATCTGAAGAAGAGAATTCTGCATCACCGATGCGGAAAATTGAATCGCCTTTTAATCTAAGCTGGAATATTCATATTCCAAATAATGAATACACAACCGACAATGCTGCAATGATTGCAATTTCGGGTTATTACAAATATTTAAATAGTGATTTTGTGAATCAAAAAATCACTCCCTATCCAAGAATGAATCCTGATAAATTTTTGTAAATATTTTTAGAAATTATTTGTTTTTAAATAAATTGCCGTTCAAAAATGTTGATATGATATAAATTCCGTGCAATTTTCAATTATTCCGTACATTTTAAAAAATTATTATGTATTTTTACAAAAAAACATTTATAAATAATAAAACAAAATGAATAACGTGCATTTTTCCATAAAAGCGTCTGTTTTTCACGGAAGAACAATTCCCGAAGAAGGAAGTGTTGAAGGTTATGCTTCCATCAAAAATGCCTATAAATTAAAAGTATCTTTACCTGATACAATTTCATTAATAAGTAGTAAAAACAGAAAGTACAAAAAGAGTGGCTGGAATGTATTACCTTCAAAATATAAACCGGAAGACAATTTATATAAACAACTAATATTTGCATTTAGATATGAAGGTGTAAATCTATTATTATTATTAAAATTATTTGAGAAATTAAAATCAACTGAAGTTGTAAAACTTATCAATATAGAACCTTCAGGTCAATACAGCAGGAAAATATGGTTTTTATACGAATGGTTATTAAATAAAAAATTGGAGTTAGACGATGCTGACACAAAAATAAAGTACATTCCTCTGTTAGATGATAAACTTCAATACAGTATTGATGGGGGAATAAAATCTCCACGGCATAGGATTATTAACAATCTGCCCGGAACAAAAGATTTTTGTCCATTAGTTTTTAAAACACACAAGTTAGAACAATATATAAGAGATGATTTCAAGATACAAAAAACTAATTATTTAAAAGGTATTCGCAAAGATTTATTACAACGTGCTTCGGCATTTCTGTTGCTAAAAGATTCAAAAGCATCGTTTATTATTGAAGGCGAAAGCCATAAAAGTAAACGAACCGCACGTTGGGGTAAAATTATCGGTCAGGCAGGGACAAAAAGACTAAGCAAAGAAGAATTTTTAAGATTGCAGCAGGAAGTAATTGAAAATCCCCGTTTTGTACACTTAGGTTTTCGCAAAATTGGTGGCTTTGTAGGTGAACACGACCGATTATCAGGCGAACCTTTACCCGACCATATTTCTGCTAGAGGGCAGGATGTAGAAACATTAATGAATGCTTTGCTTGAAACATATAAAATTCTATTGGAAAATGAAACTGATGCTGTTATAGCAGCTTCGGTTATTGCATTCGGTTTTGTATTTATTCATCCCTTTGAAGATGGAAACGGACGTATTCACCGCTATTTAATTCATCATTTGTTAGCCGAAAAGCAATTTACAGGGCAGGGAATGATTTTTCCTGTTTCTGCTTCTATTTTAGACCATATTGATGATTACCGAAAAATACTTGAATCTTTTTCAGTTCCTTTACTTGATTTTATCGAATGGAAAGAAACCAAAGACCATAATATTGAAGTGCTCAATGATACAATGGATTATTACAAATATTTTGATGCCACAAAACAAGCTGAATTTCTGTATGACTGTGTGAATGATACTATTAAAAATATTATTCCTTACGAAGTATCTTATCTTATAAGATACGATGAGTTTAAAAAATATTTAGATGATGGATTTGAAATGCCCGATAAAATGGTCGCATTGCTGGCTCGTTTCCTTGAACAAAATGAAGGGAAAATTTCAAAAAGGGCAAGGAGCAAAGAGTTTAGTCAATTAACAGATGATGAAGTTGCTCAAATAGAAAAATTTTATTCTGCAATATTCTTAGAAAGGTAATTGTGGTAAATACCACGAAGAATATTTGAATAGTGATTTTGTAAATCAAAAAATCACTCCTTATCCAAGAATGAATCCTGAGAAATTTTTGTAAATATATTCAAGACCAATTTGCCGCAAAACAAATAATTAATAAATTTGCTGTATTCTTATTATTTAAAATATAATGGAAATAAAAAAGATTTATATTAAACAAATATTGGTAACCATAGTAAAAAACATTGCAGTAAATTAATAAATATGATAAAACAGATTTATAGATTTTTAAACCCGAAGTTTCAGAAATTATTTTTAGAGTATAAGGTTGATTTTAAACCGAGATACGGATATGGAAAAGCGGCACATCCTGAATTAATGAAAATTATTAATTCTAACAGAAATAATTATAGAGCTTTAATCGAGAAAGCTCTTTCGTATAAAGATGCAATTTGGAAGATTAAAGATTCAAAAGAAAAATCTGATAATATTAATCCGACTTGGAATAATGGATTTTTGCCGGGATTAGACATGATTGGAATTTATACAATACTGGCAGAATTTAAGCCAAAAAAATATATTGAGATAGGTTCCGGTAATTCAACTAAAGTTGCATTTATGGCAAAAAAAGAGAATAATTTGTCAACTCAAATAATTTCAATAGACCCTATGCCACGTGCTGAAATTGATAATTTGGCGGATAAAATAATTAGAGAGCCTTTTGAAAATACTAATTTCGATATCATTGATGAATTAAATGAAAATGATATTTTATTTGTTGATAATTCTCATCGGATTCTACCAAATTCCGACTCAATGGTTTTTTATCTTGAAATATTACCAAGGCTTAAAAAAGGTGTGATTGTTCACATTCACGATATTTATTTGCCCTATGATTATCCGCAATTTATGTGTGATAGGTTTTATTCGGAACAATACGGATTAGCTATGTATCTACTTGCAAATTCACAAAAATATGAAACGATTTTGCCCAATTATTTTATTTTTGAAGACAAAGAATTATCAGAATTGATTTCACCAATTTGGGACCACAAAAATTTAGAAAATGTTGAGAAACATGGCGGTTCATATTGGATAAAAATTAAGGAATAATAAAACTGCTGACAGCAAATAAAAGCGATTAAACTTCTTTTCGTAAAAAAAATCAAATAAAAAATTCAGAAATAATTTGTTCTCCAACAAATAATTAATATATTTGCTGTATCCTTATATTTATGATAATCATTATTTTATTTGTTTGATTATTACTATTTATTTAAATTATTAGTGCATAAAGTGATGAACTGCGAAAGTCATGCTGCATAACTTTAATAAAATCTAATGAAAAATAGCATTCATATATCTGAATTATCAGAAGAAGTTTATGAGTTCTTATCTCAGGATATTCTTAATCGGGTTTTTAAATTGCAGCTTAAGCCATATCAAGTATTTGGTGGACCAGATTTATGGCAAAAGAATCCAGAGGGTAAGGTTGAAGTTGTTGTTGAAGTTGAGGGAGCAGAAGTCATTTCGGATAAATCTTTGGATAGAATTCTTGGTAAAATTGGAAATGAAGTAGTTAAACTAAATCCAAGAAAATGTATTTTAATTTATTATTCTGAATTAAAGCCAATAATACAAAAGAAAATAAGACTTTATTCTTTATCATTAAAAGTTGATTTTCAGTTTTACGGGATTAAGTGGATATTAGAGCAACTCAATAAATATCCTGATATAGCAGACAACTACAATATTGATATTAGTGCCAAAGTTGAATCAAATAAAATTGCGGATACTGAAAAACAGACTAAAGAAAATGTCGCCAGCGATGATATTGAAATACCAACTTGGGGAAAAGATATAGATAAAAAAACACCAGAAGAAAAAGAATTATTAAGAAAAAAGTTGGAGAAAATTTTAAATATTAATAAAGAAAACTTCACTAAAAAATATAAAAATATAATTGAAAGCGAAGAGTTCTATTTTCAAAAAGCAAGAGATGTCCTAGAACGGCTTAAAGAATATGGGAAGAAGCCACAGAGAGTTGTTAGTAATGCAAAGGAAGAATTAATAAGTGGTGAAGAAGTACGATACAAACTTTATAAAGAATTAAACGAGCAATGGAAGAAAAGAGGGGACAAAAAGACAAATGCTTTTTTAATCTTTTTAAAAGATAATCATCCTAAACTTGCTCCCCTCTATAGTTTAATTTGTCAGTTCATTTCCTATGTTGATAAAAATGCCTGGAATAGACAGATACTAAATGAGTACGAAGATAAAAGGTGTATTGCCAAGACTGGTATAAGTCAAACCTACCTAATTAGTCAATTCTTAGAGTTTGCACTTAATTCTTTTAATCTTGATAGTGAGCTACCTCCAAGAACAATGTATAGAGTAATCGATTATCTCTATTCACCTAATCTAAATTTTAATATCACATCAAATCGACATAGATCATCAATAAGTAATTACTTTTTAGGTGAAGATTATACTTACGAAAGTTTCGATACAAGATTAATAGAGTTTTTTGAAAAGTATGGTTATTTAGTTTTAAATCCTGAAAATCTAACTTTACTCTACACAGTTATAATATACGATGAGTCAATAAGAAATGATTGGGACATAAATTCCAGAAAACCTAAGAAGAAAGTTAGTGAAGATAACCCTCCTATTGATAATAACTCTGATGATGATTTAAACGATGAAAGTGATAATACCAAAGACAAAATTCCTTTCCATCTTGACCAAGTAGTTGATATTGACAAACTTGGTAGAGAGCCAATTGCAAAAGCATTTGTAGATCTGATTAAAAATGATGTTTTTACTGATGATTTAAATCATTCATTCATAGTTCACTTGCAAGGAGAGTGGGGTACTGGGAAATCTTCTTTTCTAAACTTAATTAAGAAAAACTTAAACTCAGGAGAAGAAAATTGGATTGTAGTTAATTATAATGCATGGCAAAACCAGCATATAAAACCTCCCTGGTGGACTTTGATTGACCATATCTATAGAAAATCAAAACCAGAGCTAAATTGCTGGCACAAATGCGGTCTTTGGATAAAAGAAAATTTCAGAAGGGTAATTTGGTATCATGGATGGCAAAAGATATTGGCAATAGCTTTAACCTTAGGATTTATAATATCCATTATTGCATTTGGTAGTGATATTTATAAGTTCCTAACAGATATCTCTTTTGAACAAGCAAAAACTGAAAGTAAAGATAAAATAAAAGCTCTAAGTGATTTTGCGAAACTTTTGCTGACTTTAAGTACAGGAGTTGGAGTTATTTTTACATTTTCCAAATCATTGTCTTCATCATTTTTTATGAAAACGCCAGAAGATGCTGAGTCATTCACAAGTAAGGCTTCGGATCCAATGAATAGAATAAAAAAACATTTTGGCAAATTGGTTGACAATATCAATTCAGAAAAGCAAAAGAGACAGCTTGCTATTTTTATTGATGATATTGATCGATGCAATAAAGAGTTTATTGTAAAATTACTGGAAGGAATACAAACACTTTTTAAAGAAAAGCGTGTTCTTTACATTGTTGCAGGTGAAAAAAAATGGATTACTACAAGTTTTGGAAATATTTATAGTGAATTTTGTTCAGAGAACGAAAGTAAAACTCAATTAGGTGAATTGTTTGTAGAGAAAGCATTTCAGTTATCATTTCGTATGCCAAATGTTTCCAATGATGCTAAAAAAGATTTTTGGAATTATATTTTAGGTGAAACAGAAAAAGATATTAAAGAATCTCCTTATAAAGAGTTAGAAGAAAGCGCAAAAAAACTAGGTGAAGCCGTAGTGGAAGTATCACGCTATGCTGCAATGGATGATATTACTAGTGTGAAGTTTATGAAAAGTATTGAAGAAAGTTTTAATTTGTCGAGGGATGAAGTTTCTTCAATAATTATCGATGAAAAGATTAAGGATAAAGATGAAATAAAGCATTTATTAAAAGGGTTTCATGAAGTTATTGATTCCAATCCAAGATCTATTATTCGATTAGCTAATAATTATTCTATGTCAAGGTATATCCTTATTGCTGAAAGGAAAGATATTTCCGTAGAAAAATTGTTTAGATGGCTGGTGATTGAAGATTTGTTGCCGAACATTAAGTTAGAAATCAAAAACCTTAAGACCGTTGAAGAAGTTATTGCATTTATAGACAAAGAAAAATTAGACGACAAATTAAATAATGTTTTGAAAGAGCTAATCCTTGACAAAGAAGATGCCAGAGGCGGCTTATTGAAAATTGAGAATATAAAAAATATAATGGGATTATAAATGCTTAAAAAATAGAAATATTATTGAATTTATTGGCTTAATGGACAAAAAGGAGGCTAGAAACTTCTGAAAGTCTTTATTCGTAGACCTTATAATCAAATCAAAGGTTATGAATAAAAAAAATGCATTTACT
>CAYLPA010000056.1:0-14894 GCA_964385385.1 uncultured Saprospiraceae bacterium
GTTAAAAACTTATTGTATTACTTTTAGTTTATTATTGTCATCTTTACTAAATTTGCTGCAATGAAACTAAGTATTATAAATAAACCAAAACCCTTCATTAAATGGGCAGGAGGTAAAACTCAATTAATTAGTAGCATAAATAAATCGTTACCTCATGACTTTTCGAAAAAAGAAATCACCTTTATTGAACCTTTTGTTGGAAGTGGTGCGGTTTTATTTTGGATGCTAAATAATTTTCCTAACATAAAAAAAGCAGTTATAAATGACATCAATTCAGACCTTACTAATTCCTATAAATCAATTCGTTCAAATGTTAATGAATTAATAATCCAATTATCAATTTGGGAAAAAGAATACCATAAGTATAAAGATGATAGCGAGAAAAGGAAAATATATTACTATAATAAAAGAGAGTTATTCAATTTAAGAAATTCCGATAATATAACACAATCAGCCTTATTCATTTTTTTAAATAAAACTTGTTTTAATGGATTGTTCAGAGTGAACAAAAAAAACCTATTCAACGTTCCCATTGGAAGTTATAAAACTCCAATGATTTGTGATGAAAATAATTTAAATGCTGTTAGTGAGATTTTGAAAAACGTTGAAATTTTAAATGGTGATTTTGAAGATACTTTATCTTCTATAGGAAATATTTCATTCTTTTATTTTGATCCTCCTTATAAACCACTCAATAAGACATCAAGTTTTAATTCTTATTCAAAAGATGATTTTAACGATGCTGAACAAATCAGATTGCGAAATTTTTGTAAAAGACTCGATTTTTATGATCATTCATGGATGTTAAGTAATTCGGATGTTGCAGGTTGTGAGTCAAACAATAATTTCTTTGATGATATCTATGCTGAATTCAACATTTCTAGAGTAAAAGCTCGAAGAAGCATTAATGCTAATCCAAACAAAAGAGGAGAATTAAACGAATTATTAATAACCAATTACCATTATGAACAAGCTATGTCAGTTGCTTAATTTTGAATCTGAAGATAAACTATTTGAACAGATTACTACAAGTTTTAAAGATAAAATTACTCAATGGGATTATTTTGTTAACTGGCACAAAGTATTAGCTAATATTGAACCAATTGAAAAAGAATTAAACCTTCTAAACTATCTTATTGGAAAAGAAAATTTGGAAAAAGAAACTGCTAAATTAATTGAACAATACCCTGAAGTAGTTAAAGCTTTTCCAATGCTCTTAGCAATACGAGATAAATCAATAGAAGTCTTGATTGATACTAAGAATTTTATTTATCAAAGTTACAATTTTAATAATCAAAAATATTCAAAAAAAGAGTGTAAAAACCTAGCTAAATTTATAATTAAATCAGGATTTGGAAAAATCTTAAGTGATAAAAAGATAAAAAACTTGATTGATTATACTACAGGAGTTGAAGTTGGATTAGACAGTAATGGAAGGAAGAATAGGGGAGGTCAACTAATGGAAAGTTTGGTTGAAGAGTTTATCCAAGAAACTTGCAAAAAACTTAAGCTTTCATATATGCCTCAGGCTACAGTAAGTAAAATAAAATCGAAATGGAATATTGATGTAGAAGTGGATAAGTCATCAAGACAAATTGATTTTGCAATTAACAAAAATGGAAAACTTTATTTTATTGAATGTAACTTTTATGGAGGGGGTGGTTCTAAATTAAAATCCACTGCTACTGAATATATAGAAATGAATCGTTATTGGAATTCTCAGAATATAGAGTTTATATGGATAACCGATGGTGCTGGATGGAAATCAACTCAGCGACCATTAAGAGAATATTTTGATAAAGCAGATTATTTACTGAATCTGGAAATGTTGAGAAATAATATTTTAGAAGATATTTTCAATGTCAAATCTTAAGCCATACTATCAATCAAAAGACAAGAATTTTTATCTTCTTCTCGGAGATAATATGGAGATATTGCCTCAATTCGAGCATAAATTTGATATGATTTTTGCAGATCCACCATATTTCTTATCGAATAATGGTTTGTCTATTCAAAATGGTAAAATTGTTTCTGTTAACAAAGGTCAATGGGATAAATCTAAGGGATTTGATTTTATAAATAATTTTAATCGCCAATGGCTTGAACTTGCACGGGATAAGATGAAAGAAAATGCTACTATTTGGATAAGTGGAACAATGCATAATATATTTTCCGTTGGTCAAATTTTGACCGAATTAGGATTCAAAATATTAAATGTTGTTACTTGGCAGAAAACAAATCCGCCTCCAAACTTTTCATGCAGATATTTTACTCATTCAACAGAACAGATTATATGGGCTAGAAAAATGCCTAAAGTTCCTCATTATTATAATTATGATTTAATGAAAGAGCTAAATGACAATAAGCAGATGAAAGATGTTTGGAAACTACCTGCTATTGCTCCATGGGAAAAAAGTTGTATTAAACATCCTACTCAAAAACCATTATCAGTATTAACCAGAATTATTCTAGCATCAACTCAACCCAATGCATGGATATTAGATCCTTTTGCTGGAAGTAGCACAACCGGTATTGCAGCAAATTTATTAGGACGAAAATATCTAGGGATTGAAAAAGAAGAAGATTATTTGAAAATAAGTGAAGCTAGGAAAATTGAAATAAACAATCAGGCTACATTTAATTTGTATAAATCGAAAATAAAAGGATTTAAAAATAAAAAACAATTAAGTTTATACTTGAGCGAAGAATCAGTAGGTGAGTACGTAAACGACTTATGCTTATAAATACTCTATCGATATCCTGGATTTGCTGACCTAAGTAAATCAAGATAGTTAACAGTGCCATCTATTTAACCTAAAAAGTGATAAAGCAAATGAGGATAGGGGAAGAATATTGGGGAATTTTGAGTGAGTAAATTTTCAAAATAAAGTATTTATTACATTGATTAGAAAAGCTTGCATTTTGAGTAACCTTTTTTTTTGTCAATAACTTTTATGTTATATATATTATTTAATTATTCATAATTTTTATAATTTTGATGTAATTATATAATAATATATTGAGTTCGTTTCAACTGGAATCAAACACTACTGTACTTAAAATATAAATATAAAATAAAGAAAAATGGAAAATTTACCTTTAAGATCGTTTAAACGTTTTTTTGATTTCAAAGGAAACGTTGCACCTATTGCTGAAAAAGCAGTTAGAAACTTCACTTTAAAAAAGGAAAACCCAGACAACCTAAAACAACGATTGCATTATTTTGCAATTGGACACACATTTAAAAATATTGACACAAAAAATATTTTTGAATATACGCTAAATGAAGAAACTAGGGAAAGTATGCCAACAAAATTCCTTGCTTTGCAACAGGATAATTTCACAATCGATAAAGATTTAGAAAAACTACCGTCAAATATTAGGAATAAAGATTTAGGATCACTGCTGTCAGACATCAGGAATATAAATAGCCATTACGTTCATGATTTTGAAAAATTAAAACTGGATAATATTGATGATAAAATAATTGAATTTCTGAAACAAAGTTTTGAACTAGCTTTAATAAATACTATTCTAAAGGAAAAAGAGATAAGCTATGAAGATTTTATTTCAAATGAATCAGAAAAAGAAATTGTAGATTTTCTTGTAGATAAATTCTATCCTTTAAATGATCAAAGAAAGGATTTGGATGAATTAGCTCAAAAATCCTTAGATAATTACATAGAGTTTAGAGATGATTTTAAAAATAAAACAAAAGATGATGCAATAAATGCAATTCTTTTTGTAAATGTTGAAACTGAATATGAATGGAAGATTTATGGAGAACATCACATTTTTAATATTACTAAAGGCAGTTATTTATCTTTCGAAGCCTGCTTGTTTTTATTGTCAATGTTTTTATATAAAGGAGAAGCTAACACTTTAATTTCCAAAATTAAAGGATTTAAAAGAAATGATGACAATAAATATAGAAGTAAACGAAATTTATTTTCTTTCTATTCTAAAAAATTCAGTAGTCAGGATATTAATAGCGAAGAAAACCATTTAATAAAATTCAGAGATATTGTCCAATATCTTAATCATTACCCGACTATTTGGAATAAGGATTTAGAATTAGAATCTAATAATCCATTAATGACTGATAAATTAAAAGAAAAAATCATAGAAATGGAAGTTGCTCGCTGTTTTCCTGATTTAAATTCGGATATTGAATTTAATGAATTTGCAATTCAATATTTATTTTACAAAAAGGAATCAGAAAATCACAATAAAAATTTATATCTCGATATAATAAATAAAAATGATGAAGTTCGAAAAATATATTACTCAATAAAAAATGACAGTTTAAATTTAAGAGAATTTAAAGATAATACATTTAAAATGTATGCTTTAAAATACGTTGTAAATAAATATTTTAAGGATAATAAGAAGTTAACAAATCTGAAACACAAAAGGTTTTATGGAAAAAAAGAACGTGAATTCAAAGATGAGCTTATTACAAATAATAAAACTGAAAAACTAAAAATTCAGATATCAAAGAATAAACTGTTTGTATCATACGGTAGAAACCAGGAACGCTTCATTGATTTTGCAATGTGCTTTTTAGCTAAAACAAATTATTTTGGCAAAGATGCTGAGTTTAAAATTTATCAGTTCTATTCTTCAGAAGAACAAAACGAAGAATTAAACACTCTAAAACAGAAACTTACTAAAAAGCAATACGACAAACTCAAATACCACAGAGGAAAATTAGTTCATTTTTCAACTTTTGAAAATCATTTAGGGAAATATGATAATTGGGATACTCCATTTGTAATAGAAAACAATGCAGTGCAAGTAAGAGTTACTTTTTTGTCAGGAATTCAAAAAATTGTATCAATCCAACGAAACCTTTTGACTTACTTTTTAGAAGATGCTTTATTCAATTATTCAACTAATAAATTGGAAGATGCTGGAAAACGTTTAATAAGTGGGTATTTCACACATCATTTAAAAGAGTTTTCTGAAAGTAAACTAATTTTGGAACAAAAGACTTCAATAAGTCAAGATGAAAAGACTTCTTTAAAAAAGATATTGCCCAAAAGATTATTGCATCATTATTCTCCTGCAATACAGAATTTTATTCCTAAATTTTCGACATTTGAGTTATTATTAGAAAAAGTAAAAATTCAAGAAAATAGATATTTAGAGTTATTTAAAAAAGTAGAAGGAGAGGAGATGATTTATAAGAAATCAAATCCACATGATAAAAATGTAAGCTTAGTTAAAGATTTTCTAAAAAGAAATAAAGGCAGACAATTTAAACTTAATTTCATTAGAAAGGCTTGTCATTTAATGTATTTTAAGGAAAGTTATTTAAAACAAGTTGAAGTCTCAGGACATCACAAACGTTTTCATATTAGTAAGGATGAATTTAATGACTTTTCAAAATGGATGTTTGCTTTTGATGAAGTTCCAGCGTATAAACTATATTTGGCAGAGCTTTTTGAAAGCAAAGGTTTCTTTGATAATCCTGAATTTAAGAGTTTGTTTGAGAGCAGTACATCTTTAAGTAATATGTACGAAAACACTAAAGATGTTTATGAAAATTGGTTGCTAACTTTAAAGCAGTCTGAAAAGGACAAGGATAAATACAAATTAAGTAATTACGAAAAGTTCTTTGCCGATGATTTATTCTACATTAATGTATCACATTTTCTAAAATATTTAGAAAGTACTTGTGTAATAGCAAGAAATGAACAGGGAAATATAATTTATAAATCTTTGGAAAATGAAAAACATCTAATTTTAGGATATTACTATAAAAACAAACTGGAAAAAGCAGAATATAAAACTTGCGGAAAGCTATACAATAAGCTAAAATCTATTAAATTAGAAGATGCATTACTTTTTGAATTAGCAATGTATTATCTAAAAATTGATAAATCGATATCTCAAAAAGCCAGAACTGATATTACGACTTTATTAAGTCAGGATGTAATTTTTGAAATCAAAGATTCAAATTCAAATCATTTATTTGATATAGAAATTCCATTTAATAAAATTGATGCCTATGTTGAATTAATTACGTTTAAAGAGGAACAAGAGGATGATCCGAGATTTAGTAAAACTTCATTTATTGGAAATTTACCTGCCTACATTGAAAAAGTAAAAGACAATAAAGATATTCAGCAAGTTTATTACAATTATAATACAACAAAAAACCTTACTTACGATGATTTGTACACAATAAATAATCATATAATAAGCAATTCTGTAAAGTTTACAAAAGTAGCTTTGTTGTTAGAAAAATATTTTATTTGGAAAGATGAAATAAAGATTAAAAATGGTTATAATATTGATTTTGAAAATGTAATAGGTTTAAAAAATTATTTTGATAAAGAGAAAAAGAAAAATGAAATAATCAGAAACAAAGCTTTTCATTTTGGAGTACCTGATAAAAGTTATGATGTTATTATAAAAGAAATTGAACAGAAATTTATCAAAGAAGAAGTAAAGCCAACAACTCCTTCAAATTATCATGATTTGAGTAAACAACTAAAATGGATTTGCAAAGCATTTTTAGATACAATACATAATGATTATTTTGTTAATGGAAAAGGAGATAAATCAAAAAAAAGGGCAGATGCAGAAAATAAATATTTTTATAAAGTTATTAATAAAACTTAAAAGTGTGAAAACAACAAGCCATCAGCGTGCACGCTCACGTTGGCCAGTTGTCGCTGCTCTTATTTTGAAGGGTAAAAACAACTTGTTGCTTAGGTTATATGCTAAAGAAAAAGTTGTATCTGCTCTTATTTTGAAGGGTAAAAACAACACAACAGTGTCATACCATCTAGTAGGATCGGTTGTAGCTGCTCTTATTTTGAAGTGTGAAAACAACGATAAAAGGCAGTTGCTTTCACTCGTAGAAGTTGTAGCTGCTCTTGTTTTGAAGGGTGAAAACAACTAAAATCCATGCTGTTATTACTTCGTAGAAGTTGTAGCTGCTCTTATTTTGAAGGGTGAAAACAACACTTAAATATTAAATTATATTCATAATAAAATTTCAATAGGATAGGAGTCATCTCAATTTATCACCTTTCCCTAACCCAATCACCCCATTCCCTAATTCTACATTGTTTTAGCCAAAAACCTTAAATAGTTTTGCTTCCGTAAATCTCGATACTTCCATCCCTTACGGTATGGAAACTCGGTTTGACTAATGCTAATTTCTAACAAATAACAAATTAATGATTTGTTTTTATGGAATATTTAAAGAGAAAACATCTGATGAGTATAAAAACAAAAATCAACATTTCTCCAAATAACCAAAGGCTGATGTTGATTTTCTTCGCTCCCTATGTCCCGATAGCTATCGGGAGGGAAAGGAACGAAATCAAATAAATCAATTATAAATATAAACCTTAAAAAATCAAATACCATGAAAAATTTAAAACTAATTATTATTCTATTCGCATTGCTTACTATGCAAGCAAAAGCGGATAACGAAAAAACAGTAAAATCAAAAATCTCGGCAGTAACGGTTTTCCTTCAGGGAGCACAAGTTACTCGAACAGCGGGTACAAACATAGCTTCCGGCACATCCCGAATTATTTTTGAAGGGGTTTCACCTTATCTGCAAACCAACAGCATTAGAGCTAGCGGTAAGGGGAATTTTATTATTATGGAAACTCAATTTTACACCAAGCATGTTCCACCCGGAAACAAAAAAACAAATGCTATTCCTGCATCTGTTGGACGTAGGATTTTAGAAATTTCGGATTCGCTAACCGAGTTGGTTTTTGAAATTGAAGACCTATCACTAAAACAAAAAGCATGGAAAATGGAAAAAAATATGCTTGAAAAAAACAAACTGATGCAGGGGCAAAGTAAGACAGATAGTCTCCAGTTGTTTATGGCAGCTATGGACTTTTATAGACTTAAAATTCACGACATCAACAAAAGTTTGATGGTAGTAAAAAAAGAACTTTTTTATGTTAACAAGCTAAAGTCAAGTCTTCAGAGAAGGCTTAACGAACTTAACAATTACAAAAGAAAGCTGATGAGCGAAAATGTGATTCCTGCAAAATATCTCTATCAAATCATAGTAACTGTTTCAGCAAAATTCGCAACTTATGGAACTGTTGAAGTGAATTACTTTGTAAATAACGCAAGCTGGCAGCCATCCTATGATTTACGTGCCGACGACACTAAAAGCCCCGTAAATCTCACCTATAAAGCTAAAATCACACAAAACACAGCCGAAGACTGGAATAATGTTGCAGTCACTTTATCAACGATGAATCCAAATCGCTCGAATATTAGACCGGTTCTACGTCCATGGAAACTTCGCTATTATGTTCAAAGAATAGTTCATAGAAATAATGTTAAAGCACAAACACTAAGTGCTTCAAATATTTATATGCCAACAACAAATGCTGTGAATGAAAGTATAGAAATGAAAAAAGAATTTAAAAATGTTCCAAGTCAAATTTCATCAGCCTACACAAAACAAGTTACAAATATGACAAATGTTGAATTTAAAATTGATTTAAAATATTCGATTCCTTCTGACAGTAAATCACATCAGGTAATTGTAATGGAAAGTGATATTGCTTCAGAATTCGAGCATTTTGCCGTTCCTAAATTAAGTACCGATGCTTTTCTTATTTCAAGAATGAGTGGGTGGGAAGAGCTTAATCTTCTTCCCGGACAGGCAAACATTTACTTTTTAAATACATTTATTGGTTCAACTTATATCGACCCCAACACAATTGAAGATACGCTGAACATTTCTCTTGGCCGTGACCCTGGCATTGCAATTAGTCGTAAAAAACTAAAAGATAAGGAATCAACAGAAATCATTGGAAGTGATAGAGTGAAGAAAATCACTATAGAATTAACTGTTCGTAATAAGAAAAATCAAGCTGTTAGCATGACTGTTGAAGATCAGGTTCCAATTTCAGGAGAAGAAGGGATAAAAGTATTTTTCGACCCTGATGAAGTTGAAGGTGAGACATATTATAAAAATAGCGGAAAGCTTTCGTGGGATATTAAATTAGGACCAAAAGAGACTAAAAAAATTAAGTTTTCTTATAAAATCAAGTATCCAAAGAATAAGAAATTAATGTAGGAAACTCAGTAATAGCAGTGAATACAGCAGGATTAAAAGGGTAGGGGGCTATTCTTTTTGTCCTGTTTTTGTTTAATAAATGTTAGCTTTAAAGAACATATATTTTGTTGTTAAATCTTAATCTACACATAGTTAATAGATTTATTAAAATATTATGTTAAATAGAAAATCTTATTTACTTTTAATATGCAGGCAATACTTAAAGTGCCTAAAGTACTTAGAGTACTTGGAGTACTTAAAATGCCTTGAGTACTTTAGAGTTTTTATTTTTTTCTAATTAAAGTGTAAATAGCAGAAATGTCATTTCAAAATCATTTTGTAATTTTAAATTTAAATATATTGTAATGTGATTTATGAATTTGTTTTATATTCTTCAGTTTATTAATCTTGAATAAAAAAATATTTTCATAAACATTTTATAAACATTCTTATTTCATTAAAAAATTTTAAAAATAATTTAAAGATGAATTAAGCAATTATTTGGGGAATTATTAATCTCTTAATCGTAGAAGCCTTAGAAATTGTGCTATAATGCGAAATATGGTTTCTATTTAAAATATCACATATTAGTCTTATAATATATATTATGTTAAATAGCGTTTTTTAAACCTATAATAACATCTACCTGATATTAGAATTTTATTCATCAATAACTCCCCTATTTAAAATTATATTTACTTTAATTCCATTTAATTGATTATATTTGGTTTGTTTTTAATATAACAAATAATCATGGCAAGAAAAGAAAAACGAATTTTTGAAATTCAGAAAAATATAGATATTTGGATTAACAGCAAAGAAGCTAAAGAATGTCTTTATACAAAGTATTTGGTCTATGCTCCTAACCTTCTTGATTTGTTAGTAAAGCTTTCTTTTGACAATTCCATGAATTCTCAGGATGTTTCTCACATTAACTCCGCAATCAAATATTTTGATTCTGCTTTCGATTTATTTCCTGAAGAATTCTTAGGCATTCCCGGTTATCTTGATGATATATTTGTCTCTGCATATGTAATTTCAAACATCTCAAATGAAATTAACAATCCTATTATAAAAAAACATTGGACCGGAGATTTCGATATTTTTGAGCTTGTACAACTAATTATCAACGATGCCAATGAAATGTTAGGAAAGAATATTTGGAATAAATTAAAAAATAATTTCAGCAGATAATCATAAATATATTTTGTTTTAGGAAAATTATTTATTATATTTGTGCCTATATCTTATGTTATGATTTTAAATGTTTTTAAAAATAAATAATTTTATATCATGAAAAAAATATTCATTTCTATATTAATAATTGTTGTTCCTTTGTTAATATCAGCTCAAACAATTCTCTTTCACGAAAATTTTGAAGCACCATTTTATAGTGATAGTGTTACATCATCCCAAACAGCAACAAATACTACCCACTGGGCAATTAGCTCTACACTTTTTAGTTCAGGAGCTTCTTCGGACTCCTGTCAAGTTTTACAAAATGATACAACTTATTTAACAACTGATGCTTTTAGCACACTTGGACATACTACAATTCATCTTGAGTTTGACCACATTTGTAAGATTGAGTTTTTTGATGCTGCAGAAATTGAAGTTTCAAATAATAATGGTGCAAGCTGGACAAAGTTGATAGGATCACAATACAATGGACCTGGTCATTTTTCACCAATAGGAAATAAATTCGCATCAGTATCTTATATAATATGGACTCCTGCATATGATACAATTATACCAACTAATTCATGGTGGAAACATGAAACTTTTACTATTTCATCACTAGTAAGCAATAGTGCCCAAGTAAAAGTAAGGTTTGCATTATGTGATTTGAATAATACAGGCAATGCTGGGAACTACGGCTGGTTGATAGATGATATTAAAGTAAGCAATCCAACTGCAACAACAACAACAGATGCCGGTGTTCTAAGTATTATTAATCCACTTGATTCTACTATTGCTGGAAGTAATATTAATGTACAAATTACTATTCAAAACTTTGGAACTGATACTTTATATTCAATTCCTGTTAGTTATCAGCTAAATACTCAAACACAAATTAGCGAAATCTGGACAGGTACTTTACTTCCTGATTCATCAACAAATTATACATTTACAACATCTTACAATGCTTTAGATTCAGCATATACATTATGTTCCTGGACAAGTTTAACAAATGACATATATTCTGTAAACGATTCAAGCTGTAAAAATGTGGGAGTAATACCTGCACCGATTGATGTTGGAATTATTTCTTTTATTATTCAATGTAGCACTCCTAATTTTGGCCCTGTTACAGTGAAAGCAACAATCAAAAACTTTGGTGCAAATACAATATCAAGTATTCCTGTTGAATATAAATATGGAATCAATTCCATAAAAGAAACTTGGACAGGTATTTTATTACCAGATTCAACTAAAGACTATACTTTTAATACAATTTATATGTGCCCTCTTGGCCCTTATAATTTATGTGTACTTACTAATTTGATAGATGATATAGATTCTACAAATAACAAATATTGTAAAGATATAAGTGGTATTAATGAAAATGGTATTGATAATTTTAAACTATTACAAAATATTCCTAATCCAACTAAAGGAATTACAAATATCGTTTACATTATTCCTAATTCCGGCAAAATAAAATTTGAGCTTATTAATTTACTTGGTAAAATAGTATATTCTCAGGAAAATAAAGCTAATTCCGGGAAAAATCAAATTGAATTAAATGTAAGAAATCTTCCTTCAGGTATGTATTATTATTCTTTAAAATATAAAGGGAAAACTCTTTCTAAAAAAATGATAATAAATTAATGATAAAATAATCCCTTAATTATATTGATAAACCGAAGAATATTTCTTCGGTTTTTTTTAAGAAAAATATTTAGTATATTTGCGATTACCTAATTTTATCATTAATAAAATTTATAAAAATAAATAATTTAATGCCATGAAAAAAATTACATTTATCGCTTTGTTATTTATTATTCCTTCTTTATTAACAGCCCAAACAGTTATCTTCCACGAGAACTTCGAATTACCTTCACAAGCCGATAGTGTAACATCATCTTCATCAGGAACAGCTTCATGGGGAATAAGTACAAAATTGTATAATAGTGGACTAAGGTCTGATTCCTGTGTAATAACTTTCGGTGATACAAGCTATTTAACAACAAATGCATTTAGTACAATAGGAAACACTTATGTATTACTTGAATTTTCTCAAATATGTAAGATTGAGTTTTTTGATGGTGCCGAAATTGAAGTTTCAAATGATAATGGCTCAAGCTGGACGAAATTGACAGGTACTCTTTACAATGGAATTGGTCAATTTGGAAATCAAGGACATAAGTTTGCAGCAACATCTTATACTAATTGGCTACCGGCAAATAATAATGCAATCCCAACAAATTCATGGTGGAAAACCGAAACATTTAATATTTCAACATTAGTTAGCAATAGTGCACAAGTTAAAGTAAGATTTGTTTTAAAAGACATGAATAATTCAGGGAGTACAGGTAACTACGGCTGGTTGTTAGATGACATAAAAGTTACTATGGCAACTTCTGAGTTAATCCCTCCTATCATTAGTTTATCTGCTCCAATTCTTAACGATTCTGTATATAATTTGGGTCCTTTTGATGTTTATGCTAATATCACTGACGCATCGGGTATTGATACGGCTATGTTAATTTATACAAGAAACAATGGAACTGCTGATACTATTGGAATGATAAACACAGTAGGTAATACATTTTTTGGTAGAATTGACACTATACCTGCTTTTAATTTTTTTGATACTGTCTGTTACTACATTTATGCAACAGATGCATCTCCTGCCTTAAATTCAGCTTTTGAACCTACAACAGGATGCCATCAGTTTGTAATTTACGCCTCCTCCCCACCTCCTAATTGCGGAACTCCAATTACAAGTTATCCTTATTTACAAGATTTTGAATCTGCAACAGCAGGAAGTGGCTCACCATCAAACCCTGGTGTTTTGCCTACCGGATGGACACGGAATCCATCTACAGGCTCTACATACATGATGTTAGTTAAAACTGGCACCACATCTTCAAGCAGTACAGGACCTAATGGAGACCATACGACAGGATCAGGAAAATATGTTTATGGTGAGGTTTCATACGGCTCAACTGGAAATACTGCTGAATTACATTCACCTTGCTTGGATATCACTGTTTTAAGTACACCAAAATTAGAGTTTTATTATCATATGTATGGTTCTGTGATTGGAACACTTTCAGTTGATATTTGGTATGGTGGACAATGGATAAATAATATCTGGTCGAAATCAGGTCAACAACATACAAGCATGACTGATCCTTGGGCAAAAGCAGAAATTAGTCTCGCACCATATAGAAGTGTTACAAAGATTCGTTTTAGAAGTACGAGTCTGGGATGCTGTGCTGGAGATATCTGTATTGATGATGTTAAAATTTACGAACCACCTGCTAATGATGCAGGAATTTCTGCTGTTACAGAACCAATTTCACCAGCTTTGGTGGGCAACCAGAATGTTAAAGTTACAGTTCAGAATTATGGCTCTGCAAGTCTTACACAAGTAAATATTGCTTGGATGGTAGATGGTATGCCACAAACCACAATTAACTGGACAGGAAATATTCCTCCGGGAATGCCATCGTCTCCAATAACTATTGGTCAACATATTTTTACTGCTGGAACTTCTGTAATCAAAGCATGGACATCAAGTCCGAATGCTGCTGTTGATGCCGACAATACAAATGATACAATTCAGGAAACCATAGTTGTTTGTGCTTCAATATTGAATGGAACATATACTATTGGAGGAGCAACTGCTGATTTTAACACATTTGCTGATGCATTAAATGCTTTATCTGTTTGCGGATTGAGTGGACCTGTTATTTTTAATGTAAACTCAGGCACATATAATGAGCAATTAAACATACAACAAATTCCCGGAGTAACTGAAACAAATTCAGTTACTTTTCAATCCTTGTCAGGAAATCCCGATGATGTTACATTAACTTATGCTATTACATCATCTTCTGCAAATTATGTTTTGTACCTTAATGGTGTTGACCATTTACGGTTTAAAAATATGACAATAAAATCTACAGGAACATCTTACGGAAGAGTTATATATATTTATAATAACGCTAAAGATAATCGTTTTATTGGGAACAAAATAATTGGTGTTTCTACTACCGGCATATCTACTAATTTTTCATTAATATATTCAACAAGCGGTACAAATTCCAATGATTCAGGAAATGTTTTTCGCTTAAATACTTTTCTTAATGGAACCTATGGCTTTTATTATTACGGTCCCAGTTCGTCATCACTTGAACAAGGTACAGTAATTGACAGCAACCAGTTTATTAATCAATATTATCGTACAATTTATTTATATTATCAAAATGCTCCATGGATTTCATCGAACAATATTACTTCTAATACATCAGCCGTACACGGAACATCATCAACTTATCATTATGGAATGTATTTGGGTTATTGTAATAATGCACTCAGGGTTTTAAAAAACAAAATATCTACTCCCGGAGGCACTTATGGAATATATATGTATTATTGTAATGGTAATGCTGGTGATGAAGGATTGATTGCAAATAATTTCATTGCTGAAATTGGCGGGTTTACATTCGTTTACGGAATTTATTCATATAACTGCAATTACCAAAACATTTACTTTAATAATATACGAATAACATCACCTACCGGCAATGCAGGACATGCATTTTTTCTATCAGGTGGTTCAAACATAAAACTTGCAAATAACAATTTAGTAAACACCGGTGGAGCT
>CAYLPA010000057.1:0-14793 GCA_964385385.1 uncultured Saprospiraceae bacterium
AATTGTGCACAGATGTGCCAACATTTATATTTCCTTTGGGAGGGTTTGGCTCAGGCGGGAAATAATTATCACCTCTATAACAATTATATGTAATGCCGGAATTTAAGTAAAGCTTTATTTTATTTTGTGAAAGTAATATGGAACAATTAAATAGAAAAAAAGCAAAAAAACAGATTTTTAAAATTTTATTCATAAATATATAACGATAATATTGTCTTTTTCTTGCAAGAACTGGATTAACATTTTTTATTGGTAGTTTCTATGAATTAATTGTTTATATAATTATTAATAAAAAATATTCAATACATGAATTTACTGCACCACAATTTTCTCAACTTTAACAAAATCCCTGTTTTCAAATCTTAAATAATAAATGCCTTTCGGGTAAGTGGTTAAATTAATTTCATAATTAATCTGGTCAGTAAAATCTTTACAATAAACTAAACTTCCAATTGAATTATAAAGACATAATTTATAGTCATTATTTTTGGTGTTTTCTATTATGATGTTTAGTTTTCCTGTTGTTGGATTTGGAAAGATTTTTATTGTTGGTTCTGTGAACTTTTCTGAAACCTGCATATCACAAGGCTTAATTGTGATAATAACAGAATCCCTTGCTTCACAGCCAATAGTGTCTTCAACCAACACATAAAACAATTTTGCTCCAATTCCAATACCTGTAGAATCAACCGTTATAGTTTGAGTTATTTCGCCTGTTGACCACAAATAGCTTGAAAATCCGAGACCTGCATCCAAAATAATACTTTCGTTATAACATATTCCTGTATCAGAAATCAGAGCTACAGATGGAGTATTTACGAAAACAATCACAGTATCAGCAGCCGAACATAATCCGCTTGTAACTGTTACAGTATAAGTAGTAGTTGATATTGGATTTATTGAAATTGTTGAAGTTGTATCACCGGTATTCCAATGGAATGAAGTACCTCCTAAAGCTGATAGCGAAATACTGTCTCCAGCACAAATTGTTGTATCGTTTGAAGCAATTGCAGTTGGACCCATAACGCTTATTATTATATGGTCGGTTGTAGAACATCCTGTTGTAGTATCAGTAACACTTAATGTATAAACAGTAGTTATCGTTGGTGTTGCGACAGGTTTCGAAACTGTTGAATTACTTAATCCGGTGCCTGGTGACCAAAGGTAATTATAATTTGGGTTATTTCCAGAACCAAGAGTAACGCCAGGGCTTCCGCAAGGTATTGTTTGGTTAATTCCCGCATTTATGTATGGTAAAGGATTTATGGTTAGCAATAAAGTATCTGAAATATTTCCACAAAACGAAGTTCCGTTTAAAATTAAATTTACAAAACCGTTTAAAATATCATTTGAATCAGGATAATAAACTGTGTTTAAAGATGTATTGTTTTGAAAGTATCCCGAACCATTTGTTGACCAAAACAATGTATCATAATTGTTTGCTGTTGCTGATGTAATGATGAAATTTTCACCAGCACATATCGAAGCATTGTTTCCTGCATTAACAATTAAAACAGGGTGCAATCCAACCACAATTGTATCGCTTGCCGGAAAACCGTCTTGATTTGTAACTTCAACAATATAAGTTCCATTGGTGGTAACAGATAAAGTTTGAGATGTACTAATTACAGAACTTGATGGCAGTTTTTTCCACGAATAAGTATAATTTGAACCCTGTCCGGCATCAATAGTTATTGTGTCGCCAAAACAAATAGTTGTATCGTTTCCAAGATTAACAAATGGAGCATTACCAAAAAAGAAATCATCTAAACCAACATCGGCAAGATTATTTCCTTTTACTGCTCTGAATTTTACTTTAATTGTTCCTGTATAATTTGAAAGGTCAACTATTGCAGATTGCCATGGTGCAGATGATGAAGTTTGCTGCTGACCGATTATGCTATAAACATTATTCTGCCAAATTCCATTATCGAAGACATCAATATTTAAAGAGTTAATTCCTGCACCATACATGTGATACCAAAACTTCAATTTAAGATTTACGGTTGAATCCATATCAATACAGGGGCTTAAAAGTTCAGTATGAGTACCATTACCAGAACCAAAAAAACAAATATATTTGCCTGTTGAAAGATTAGTTGTGTGGTCAACCGAAGGACCTGAAGAGTTGTTTGGAGTAATCCCACTATTAACATAAGTTTTGTAGGTTGTTTCAACTCCTCTTGTCCAGCCATTTGCTAGCTGTCCTAATTGTTGGTTAAAACTACCAACGGAAAATGATTCTATATTTTCGAAATAAGGGAAACCATTTAATAAAACATTGCTTAATGCCTGAGGTTGCATAGTGTCATTATAAGCATTTCCATCATTATTGGTTTTTAATATGGCATTGAAATTATATAATCCGGGTAAAGACATATTATAATTTGAACTTACAATTATTTCCTTTGTTGAATCGGGTTTAATACTATCGTTTGAAATTATCATTACAGGAAAAGTAATTGGATTTACTCCAGAAACATTTACATAGAGTTTTGCTGTATCGCTTGAAAAATTTACTGTTGAAATACCGTAATTTTTTATTTTTATTTTGATAGTTTCGCTTGAAGAATAGCAACCATAAGTAACAGGTGGAATTAGAGCAATTGGAGAAAGGTCGGTGTTGAGAATCGAAAATTCGTCTGCACCAATATCGGGAGTTAATGAACTGCGTGGCTGTCCGTCAAAATCATCAGTAACATCAATATCCGGTGTGCCAAGATTATCCATTAAAGGATTACTGACATGCAAATCGGTATTGGAAAAAAACATTGGGTTTATTGAAACAGAATTATAATCACCATTGGATAAAGTGTTCCATCCTGCTATATTAGCTGCCGAAGCTCCACCATATATTTTTGCAATATAGTTTCCATTTGAAAGTAAGTTATTATAATCGCTTGTAAAATAATTTGATGAAACCTGACTATAAAAAGCTAATCCTTGAGCAGCATTATAAAATATATTGTTTTTAATAGTAAAATTTCCTGATGAACCATACATACGAAAAGCTACACCGGTTGATGAAGAAAAGGCAGTATCTCTTAGTAAAACATTGTTATTTTTAATTTTTATATTAATACCATCATGTATGGATATTCCATAACAGGTACTAGATGAATTAATCATAACAAAATTATTACGGATTATTGCATTTGACGAGGGAGTGGAATTTGTTCCCCATATATTAATACCGGCAAAAATTCCATTAGCTGATAAGTTGATGTAATTTTTTTCAATTCTAAAACCAGCGGCAGAACCATTTATTAAAATTGCATTAAAATTGCCTCCAATATTAGACTTTCTTATTCTATTTTGTTCGATTAAAGGATTATTAAAATTTCCAATGAATATACCATACCGATGTTGATTAAAAAATATATTATTTTTAATAAGTAAATCATGGGCATAAGATGTAGATAAATTAGAGCTAAGCCAAATAGCTGTATTCCCATACTGGAAGAAATTATTTTCGAATTTCAGATTATGAAAATTAGTTGAACCAATATTTGTTTTTGTATAAACTAATTGACTATTCATACCTCCTACAACACTTCCCGCAAAATAATTATTTAGAAATTTAATATTTTTTGTGTCATTGCTAATTTCAACTATCATCCCATAGAATCCGGTGCCGGAAGATTTCAAAGTAAGTTCTTTTATTATTAAATATTGCGCTCCGTTTAATTTAATTGTAAAGTTGTCAGTTGATGTAGTTGGATTATAATTCAATATCACACTTGAACTATCGCCATTAGCAGATTGAAATGTTATAGTATTAATTGTTGATGCTCCTGTTATTGCGGGTATAGTTATTTGTTCGTTATAAGTTCCAGGGCTTACATTAAAAACTACAGGACCGTTTATGCCGGAAGTTGTTAATGCACTAACAGCAGCAGTAAAACTTGTGTAAGTTCCGGTTGAGCTAATAGTGTATGTGCCGGAGAGTTGGGCTGATATTACTATTGGTATAAGTAATGCTATTAATAATAGTGTTTTTTTCATTTGTTTGTATTTTTATATTTAGCAAATATTTAAGCAGTTGTAATTTTTTTTCATATTTATTAATATCTCATTATATTAATAATTCATAACATGATTTAATGGTTGCGTTGTATTAAAATTATTTTAAAAAAAGTTGAGTGGTTGAAAAGAAAAATGGAAAATTCTTTGCTATTTTTTAAGGTTTTCGCATTTTCGCTTCCGATATCTCAAAAAAGTCCTCCGCAACTAAATTTTACTGAATTACAATTTTCTCAACTTTCACAAAATCGCTGTTTTCAAATCTTAAATAATAAATGCCTTTCGGGTAAGTGGTTAAATTAATTTCATAATTAATCTGGTCAGTAAAATCTTTACAATAAACTAAACTTCCAATTGAATTATAAAGACATAATTTATAGTCATTATTTTTGGTGTTTTCTATTATGATGTTTAGTTTTCCTGTTGTTGGATTTGGAAAGATTTTTATTGTTGGTTCTGTGAACTTTTCTGAAACCTGCATATCACAAGGCTTAATTGTGATAATAACAGAATCCCTTGCTTCACAGCCAATGCTGTCTTCAACCAACACATAAAACAATTTTGAACCTATTCCAATTCCTGTAGAATCAATCGTTATAGTTTGAGTTATTTCGCCTGTTGACCACAAATAGCTTGAAAATCCGAGTCCGGCATCCAAAATAATACTTTCGTTATAACATATTCCTGTATCAGAAATTAGAGTTACTGATGGATTATTTACAAAAACAGTTATTGTGTCAGAATCAGCACAGCCAGCGCTTGTAACAGTTACTATATATTTTGTGGTAACTGCCGGACTTACTGAAATCGAATTAGTATTTCCACCATTACTCCACTGATAAGTATTTCCACCACTTGCATTTAATGTTACAGTTTCGCCAATACAAATAATTGTATCATTACTTACAACTGCTGTTGGCCCGCCAAGAACAGTAATTAATACGCTATCAAACGCATAGCATCCTGTAGTATTGTTTGTTACTTTCAAAAAGTATAGTGTACTTAAATTAGGATTTGCCAAAGGATAAGAAATTGAAGAATCGCTTAAACTCCAGGTAGGAAACCATGAGTATGAAAATCCTGATGTAGGAGAGCTTCCAATATTTACTCCCAAACCAACACATTGAATACTTTGAGCAGCACCTGCATTGGCAAAAGGAAGTGCATTTACTGTTATGCTTTGATTTATAGAATTTGAACATCCGTTTGCGTCAGTATAAGAATAAGTAATTGAGTGATATCCTACTCCGGCAGTTGTGGGATTATAAATATTTCCATTTATCCCTGTTCCACTGAAACTACCTCCTGATGGATTTCCGCTCAAAATAAATACAGAATCATTAAGACAACAAGCTGTTGGTAAACCAACAAAAGAAACCACAGGTAAAGCATTGACAACAACAGTTTGTGTATCTGTATTAAAACATCCGTTTGTATCAGGTGGACATGTATAAAATATGGAATGAGAACCAACAGCTGCAATAGCTGGATTAAAGGTATTCCCAACAATACCATTGCCCGAAAAAGTGCCATTAGTCGGAAAAGCTGAAAGTGTTGAAGCAGTTGAATTTAAACAATAGGAAGCTGAAAGTCCTGAAATGTTTACGAGCGGAAGATTATTAATAACTACATATTGTGTCTGATTATTAGAACATCCTGTTGTTAAGTCTGTATATGTATAAGTAATTCCATGAGTTCCTGATCCAGCAGTGGAAGGAGCGAAAATATTTCCACTAATTCCTGAACCACTAAAAACTCCATTTGCCGGTGTTCCATTCAAGCTAACAATATTAGAATTTAAACAATACTCATTTCCCAAACCAGAGAAGCTAACTATTGGTAAAGGAATTAATGTTAGTGTTATTGTATCACTAGTCATTCCACAAGGTGATAATCCTGATAAACTTAAAATCAGTTTAACAGAACCATTTGAAATATCTGTTGTACTTGGCGAATAAGTTGGGTTTTGAATATTTGCATTAGAAAAACTTCCACTACCTAATGTTGTCCAAATAAGTGAACTATAATTTTGTGCTAATGCAGAAGACAAAGTAAATGAAGTTGCACAAACACTTGTATCAACACCTGCAAAAGCAATAGGTAAAGGATTTACAGTTACGACAATTGTATCAGAATTTGAAAAACTATAAGGGTCAGTAATTGTTACAATATAAGTTCCGCTTGAATTTACATTTAAAGTTTGGTTTGTTCCAATAATGGTGGAAGAAGCTAATGTTTTCCATTGATACGTATAACCTGAGCCTGCATCAAGTGTTAGAGTATTTCCTGCACAAATTGTTGTATCACTGCCTAAATTAATTGAAGGTAAACCGCTAATCACTATATCATCCAATGCGACATCTGCATAATAACCATACGTACCTTTTATTGCTCTGAATCGAACTTTAATTATTCCACTATAAGCATTTAAATTTATAATTGCTTGCAGCCAATTTGCTGAAGACGACGTTTGCTGTTGACCGGTAATAGTATGAACATTATTTACCCATACGGCTCCATTATAAATATCAACATTTAAAGAGCCAATATTTGCTCCATACATGTGATACCAGAATTTTAATTTAGGCTGAATCACACTACTAATATTAATACATGGACTTACTAATTGAGCTATATTGCCTGTTGAAGAATTTATTACTTCTGTATAAATATAATTCCCTAAAGTTGACTGTGTTGTATGGTCGGCAGCAGGTCCTGTATTATTTGATGGAGTTAAGCCACTGTTTATTTCCCAAACATAAGGCGAAATACTATCTTGTTCCCATCCATTAGGAAAAGCAGACTGAGTACCACTAAGAAAATCCGTAACATAAGGGAAATTTGATGTTTGAGCATTTGTTATTGATACAGTATTTAAATTGTCATTTCCCGAATTTCCATCTGTTAGAATATTTGTTGAAACATTAAAAATATAAGTTCCTGGATTTGACATATTAAAATTGTTTGAAATTAAAACATTCATTGAACTACCCACTGCCAGACTACCATTTGCAATCTGTTTAGTTAATGTAGCTGAGACAATTCCGCTAACATTTACAGTTATTGTGGCAGTATCATTAGCAAAATTAATTGTTGCTGTTCCATAATTCTTCACTTTTACTTTTAATGTTTCCTGTGAAGAAAAACACTCTCCGTTCAGATTATGAATAAAAGTTGTAGGAGATAAATCAACCGGTGTAAAATCAAATTCATCTGCACCAATATCAGGATGAATAGAATCTCGAACTTGTCCATCTAAATCATATAAAACCTCCGACACAGGCGTTCCTAAATTATCTAATAATGGATTTCCAATATGATAATCTCCATTTGAATAAAACATTGGGTTCATGGAAACTGAATTTGAATCTAATCCGCTTAGGTTTTGCCAACCTGTAATTGATGTTGCATAGTTGTTACCATACTTAGCTATATAATTACCATTTGAAAATAATAAATTATAATCGGAAATATTGCTTTGATTTAAACATAACTCATAAGCTATACCAGTTGTGCTAGTATTTATTAGAATGTTGTTTTTAACAACAATATTTGATGCATTATTTGATGGAATTGAAATACATGGTTTCCAGCTATGCGAACAAATAGTATTATTTAGTATTTTAAATGATGATGATGGCCCATCTATTAATAATCCTATTCCATCTTGACAATCAATATAATTGTTTGCTATTAAATTAATATTTGGATAATTAATTTGATAAACATTTATTGCTAATGCATAGACATAAGAATTTGTACTTAATAATTTAATAATATTGCTCCTTATTTCAGCATGAGAATTACATACAATAACATTTGCATAACTTACAGTATATGATTCTGAAATTAAATTATTCCAAATTAGAATATTAAAATCACCAGAGGTTTTAATACCATTATAATATTGCTCTTCTATAATATTATTTGAGATTTCTATACCATAACTTTGACCATTATTACTATAAATTACAATACCTCTTAATCCCCTGTAGAAATAATTATAAGATATTTGAATATTCATATTTGTTAAAGAAGTGGTTGAAAACTCAGCATACAATAATGCTTCATATATATATGAAGTTATAGTTGTAGATGAAACACCAATAAAACTACAATGTGAAATCTCTATTGATGTATTTACTCCACTCAAAACAACAACATTGGAATAACCAACACTTCCAGTGGATTTTAATGTTAAATGTTTAAAAATAATATTATGAGCTGTGTTTAGTTTTACTGTAAAATTATTTGATGATGATGTTGGAGAATACGTTATTACAGCATCTGTACTATCTCCGGTTGCTCCAATAAAAGATATAGTATTTATTGCAGAACTACCACTAATTGCAGGAATTGTGATTTGCTCGTTATATGTACCTGAATCTACATAAAAAACAACTGGACCATTAATACCGGAAGTTGTTAATGCACTTACGGCAGCCGTAAAAGTTGAATAATTTCCAGTTGTTCCAATTGTGTATGTGCCGGATAATTGGGCTGAAATTACTGTTGGGAAAAGTAATAATATGAATATTAGAGTTTTTTTCATTTTTGAATATTTTTTTACATCCTAAAATCAATAACCTTCAGGAAATCTTATTAAACATAATTCCAAAGCTATAAATTTATCATTTCATAAAATCGTATTTTAGTCCAAGAGATAATGACATTCCATAATGTTTAGCTTTGCTATTTGAAAGGTATTCTGAATTTGAAAATGCAATAAAACTACGTTGATAGGCAAAGGATGAAAATAGTATAAGTTTGTCAGTTAATTTATAAGCACCACCTATTTCAATAAGCCCTACTAAGTCAAATCTTGTTGCTTTGTCAGTTACGTCTATAGTTTCTTTTCCTGCAAATTTATTATTTGAATTAATGATTGGACTTTCGTATTTTGCATTAATAAGAAATGATGGAGAAACGCCAATGTTTATAAAACCATAAATATTGCCTCCAATATTATAAGCTGCTTTAATTGGAACAGAAAAATAATCATAGTTGGATTTACATGTAACTTTTTGTCCTGATGGATTAACTAAATTGTTTATAAAGATGATGTCATTGGTAAACCCTCGCTGGTTATAAAAAAAATCCATACTAAATGAAAAATGTTTCATAGTCAAGTATTCATAAGTAAGTCCACTTGATAATCCGGTTCTATAATTGATATTACTTGGAAAGTTAGTTGAAGTAACATTCGTCCAATTTACACCTCCCTTAATTCCAATAAAATGGGTTTGTGCATTCAAATTCAAAGTTGTAATCAGTAAAATGATTAAGATTGCTTTATTCATTGTTTGTTATTTTAATAAACTTTATTTTTGCATGAATTAATAATCAGTCTGACTTATTTTTAAATCTTATTCCAATCGATAATGATAAAATGTGTGTTTTAAATTTTATTTCGTCAATATCTTGGTCTGTTTTGGGTTGATATGACCAGTCAGCTATGTCTTGACTGTATTTTAGTTCAGCTAAAAAAATGAGATTACGAATGCTGAATTTCTTACCAAAGCCAAAAGAAACATAATGTCCAAAAGAGCTATTTTTAGTTCTTAGGTCAAAGTTCTCATGCGTCAATTGAGTAATGTTTTTATTGTCCGGATAATTCAAGTAGTAAGACACTATGTCAATTTTATATTCAGATAAGAAAAAGTAAGATAAACCATATTGACCGAATAAATAGAAGTCATCATTATGGTATTTTATCAATAGCGGAATTTGAAGTCCATGAGAATTAATGTAATGATTTTTATGAGAAAAAATTTCCGGAATATAAGAGACAGTATATAGTGTTTGAAAACGTCTATTCAAGTATATATAGGTAGGTACAAATCCAAAACCAATTTTTTTTTTAATTAAATATTCTAATGAAATAGAACATGAAGTCCCAAAACCAGTTTTGCCTTTTTTGAAATCCATGGAATTTGAGCTTATTAAGATTATATCAGGACTAATTTTTGATGAAATCTCCCAATTTTGTGCATTAATTTGGAAGTAACTAATAAGAGTGATAATTAAAGTAAATAATAATTTCATTATCCTGAATTTAAGTTTATTGGGTTTTTACTATTTTCATTGTTTTTTGAAATCCGTTCGTTTGCAGTGAGATAAAATAAATCCCTGGTTTGAGTTCTATTCCTGAAAATTTTATCTGATAAGTACCTGCTTCATGCTTCGTTTTGTTTTTTAAATTATAAAGCGGCCTACCACAATTATCTAATATTGAAATAGTCACTCGATCAGATTCGGTTATTTGATATTCTATAGTTATTTTATCTAAAAATGGATTTGGGTAAATTTTAAGGAAGTTATTCGTATTTTCTTTTAATGATGTATCTGAAAGTAAAAGTATTTCAACTTCAAAATCCTTTATAATTGGTAAATAACCACCATCACTTGCCAATCGTCCCTGAGGAAATTGTGTACAGGTAAAAAATGGGTCTACATAAGCTCTGAAATTACCACTTGAACTAGGAGCAATTTGTGTTCCAGGAAGCAACTTAACACTGTTACCTGCATGAAATGTAATATTTGCATTTCCATTAATAATATAATTTCCAATAGGAACTGCAGTTGTTACATTTCGTCCAGCTTTAATTTGGTTCATTGCATTGTGAACTTCTGTCCCAGTTGAAACAGTTTGATTTTGAAAATATGCATCTTGGTCAAGAATGCTTAATACCGTGTAGTAAAACCGGGTATATGATGGGTATGTCGGTATCCATCCAATTGGCTGTCCTAAATAATCAAAACATTCATAAACATAAGTATAAAGCGTTGCACTTGTTGAAGTAATGTTCATTGCACCCATATAATAATTTCCAGTATTAGGATTGTCAAAAGATAAGCCATTGGCATATCCAATTATAGTAGCTCCTGAAGTAAAAGGATATGTGACATTTGCTTCAATACGATGCCATTTACTTAAATAAAGTCCTGCTGCAAGTCCAGTGCAACCACCAGTTGCCAATACCAATTTACAGTATTGCGAATTACACAAATTAGCTCCCTGATCAGAGCCTGATATATTTGAATATGTATTTATTTCATTACTAAATGCGAAACGAATAGCATTGTAAGCGTTTACTCTACCATATCCCATTTCATTATTCCAAGTTCCATTGGGATGACCAGTTGTAGGTGCATAACAATATGTTGCTACCTTATCACAACTTAATTCAAGTATTCTCCTCGCATCCTGTTGAGTAAGACAGCGATTGACTGAAAGAATTAATGCCATAACGCCAGCTGCATGAGGACAAGCAGCTGATGTCATACAAAAATCAGACATATAATCTCCTGTATTCTCACCATTATCTCCATGAATGTCTGTAGTGTAAATGTCATTATTACCTCCAGGTGCGACAACATCAAGACTTGAACCATAACTGGAATAAATTGTTCTTATATCAGTATTATAAGTAGCTCCTACCGTTATTACATTTTGGTTGTTTGATGGATAAGTAATAGTGGATGTACCATAATTTCCAGAAGAAAACAAGACTACACTTCCAAGTCCATTTCTACCCATGGTAACAGCATTGCTAATGGCTGCGTCAATGTATGGTGATGGGGGTACGTCTCCCCATGAGTTTGATAAAATATCTGCTTGTCCCTCATTCCATGCCCAATTAATTGCAGCTGCAGCTTCAATAGGATCAAATCCAGTAGTTGTCACATCAATACTAATGGGAATTATGGAACAGTCATAAGCGACGCCAGCAACTCCAATGGCATTGTTCCCTTCAGCACCTATTATTCCGGCACAAGCTGTGCCATGCCAATCATCAATGCCTATTGGACCCCCATTTGTTCCATTACCAGTTGCATCAAAACCTGAAACTAAATTGTTAATTAAATCAGGATGAGTTAGGTCAACTCCTTCATCAATTACTGCCACTCTAATATCGTCTCTACCTGTTGTAATCGTCCATGCTTCATCAACATCCATGTCTGCATCAATTGTTCCGCCGTTTTGTCCTGTGTTTTTTAAAGACCATTGTTCAGAATAATATTGGTCATTAGTATATAGCTTTGCCTTTCTTAGAAAACTTGGCTCTGAAAACTCAAATTTTCCAGTTTCAAAAAAGTAATTGGCAATTTGCAATGCGTTACCTATAGAGTTTTTATTTGTGTTAATTATGTATATGTTTTCATCATACTTATCTTGCCAGCCGATATTTGTTTTTGAAGAATTTATTAATTCTTCAAACTCTGAAAATGTTGTAGTTTCCTTAACCTTAACAATTAATTGATTTGTTAAGGCCATATCGATACAGCTTTTATAAGCATAGTATGGATTTGCATATTTAATTTTGCTGTTTTTATTTAGCTCTGTTATAATTTGTTTGAGTTCATTCTTTGTTGTATTTTCAATGAGTTCTACAATTACAAAATTGTTCCTGTGTGTTTGTGTTTCTTCAATAGGTTTTATTTTTGATGTTATTGAAATTGCCTTACTCTTAGATTCAAAAGATATATCTTCATTGAATTGCACAAGTATTTTGTCAGTCGAAATCTTTAATAATTCCTTTTCTCCTTTATAATAATAGTAGTTTTGTTGAGAAAAAGTAATACTCGTTAAGAGCATAAATAATAATGTAATTATAGATGTTTTCACGATTTTTAGATTTAAGTTATTAAATTTAACGAATAATATTTATAAGTTTCTACATTTAAAGTCTTCTGTTTTCAAATCATCTACTTGCTTCTGTAATTCAATTATATATAATGTCATTTCTTCAATTTTCTTAAGAAGCAAATTGTTCATCTCGCCCAATTGTGTGCCATTTTGTTTCATTTCCTCGGCATTTGGAATTTCAGGTAAATGTTTATTAGTTTTAATATACTGTTCTAACTCACTTAAGGAAAGAAGATTGTAATCGTCTTCAAAAACATAATCAGGGCAATAAACATTATCTACAACAATTTCACAAGCATGTATATTACCATATACATCTAGCTTATATATAGGAGATAGTGGTGGGGTCAATCCTATCCCAACATTACCAAACTGATCAATTATCAACATTTCATTTTCTCTATCATTTCTAAAATTGAAACCTCTAATTTCTGATTCAGTATAAAAATTTACTCCATCATTGTTTACTCCAACATTTAACACATAACCGCTAGTACTGCCACCAGTTAAAAATCTTATTTCTTGATTTCCTTCTTTAATATGAAGTCTTGTTTCAGGTTCTATCCCAATTCCTATTCCTACATAACCTGTCCAATTAACCACAAAAATATCATCATCATTAAATCTTTTTATTTCAAACATATTATGATATGAAGAAGTTATTGGAAAAGTCGGCCAAGTTCCGTTATCAGTAGATTTTAATGTTAGAAGTGGCTTATTTGATGAACCCATATGATTAGCTTTAACTTCCATTTTTGCGATTGGTGTTGAAGTGCCTATTCCGATATCACCTGTTACAGATATATTGCCTCCCATATCAAGATCATTTTCAATTTTTGTAGAGCCAAATACATGTAATTTGCTTTGAGGAGAATTTGTACCAATTCCAACATTTCCTGTTTGAGCTGAATATATGTCAGCACCCGATATAGTCCAACGACCATTATTAATATTTCCCAAACTTTCCCACTCAGTTTCATCATTATTAGTCCTTCTAATTAATATATCTCCAGGATCACCTTGGTAACCAGTTCCATCAATCAATTTCCCATTAAGATACAGAATATTACTAGCAACTGAACCTTGTACATCTAATTCATACTGTGGGGTAGTAGTATTAATTCCTACTTTACCATCTTGTACGAAAAATATTGGCGGTGGCGGTGGTTGTTGACCATTTGGATTAAATCCAATCGTAAAGGAATGATCGTAATTATTATTTGGGTCATTTAATATAGTAATATCTGCGCCAAAAACAAAAGCATTTGATGCGTCTATGTTAAGGTTTTGACCAAAACCAAAAGAATTATTACAGTCTGATATTTCTCCTATTTTAATATTGTTACCAAAACCATAAGAATTCACAGCTCCAAAATCAATTGTTCCTAATGTAATTTCAGAACCAAATGCAAATGAACTCTCATATCGCGTTATGCAATTTAATCCGGCTGCTAAACTCCAATCCCCTAATGCTTCTGAACTTTCGCCAAAAGCAAATGATGCCCTTCCAGTTGCAATTGTGTTTATTCCAATAGCGCTTGAATACTCAGGTGCGTCATTGGATGTTGTGCCATTTTCATGAATTCCCTGAGACATTAAATAATTGCATACAAGCAATAAGGTTACTGATAATAATAACTTTAGTTTTTTCATAATTTTTTTGATTTTAATGATTAAATTTTAAACTTATTTGTAATTTCTTCTCCTAAATTTTTCAATTTTCTTACATATACATTTATACGAATCATCACTATTGTTATTTTCTATTTGTATTTTCATTATATTTTCATTATATTTTCATTATATTTTCATATAATCTTATTTATTAGTTTTGTAAAGATATAAAAAATTTATAATATAAATCCAAATTATTTTCATAATATTTTTATCTAATTCATTAAATTTGCTTATAATAGCTTTCATTGTTGTCTTTTTGGTCTAAAAAAAAACTTACAAGTCTAACAAAATAATAAAAATTAATTACATTGTTATCTAGTCTTTTCAATTTCTTAATAAATAAACGATGTGGTTTAAATAAAAATCAATTAAAGAAATTAGTATTCCTGTTTTTATTCAATATCAAAGATTATTACTATTTTTGCTCCCTATTAAAAATATAT
>CAYLPA010000058.1:0-14748 GCA_964385385.1 uncultured Saprospiraceae bacterium
AATGGAAGATAGAAAAATATTCTTAGATCCCGTTTACGACGATTCCACAAAAGTGTAATGTTGAAATTCCGACCATGTGTCGGAACCGGACAGCAAAAAGCTCTGTAGAAATTGTTTTTACAGGGCTTTTTTTTATTGAAACTTCCGTATTTAATTATTAGTTTTGTAAACACAAATTGAAATACTTACTTATCAGATGGATTATTCGCAAGAAAATTATGCAAAGAAAAAGGAAAGAAGTTTGAAAATTTGTAAATTTGTTTTTTTTAAAAGCATTTATTAAATTTGAAAATATTTTGATATTTCATTATTTATTCAAATTAAGTTGAATTTGTACATTAAATATAAATATTATGAAAACTCTCAATTTGTTTTTATTCCTAATTTTTTCAATCAACACTTTTTCTCAAATTGTCCCAATAAATAATGCTGAAAAAGTAGCTAGAAATCTTTTTTGTGAAAGATATAATCTTACATCAGAGATTAAGAAAACAAATGTAATTATTGAAGATTACATTACATATACATCAAATAATAATCCTTGTTTGTACATTTTCAATATAAAAGGGAATAATGGTTTTGTTATTATTTCAGCGGATAAAAGAGTTTATCCAATACTTGGATATGGATTAACAAGAAATTTTGATACAAGTAATATTGCTCCGGCAACCAAATATCTTTTGCAAAATTATATTGATTTAATAGATTCAGTTAGACTATTAAAGACTCTATCAGATGAAAACACACAACTTGCTTGGAATTTTTATAAATCAGAAAATTTTTATCCACAAAGTCAAATGTTATCAGTAGGTCCATTGTTAACTACCTCTTGGAATCAAGGTTGCTTTTTTAATCAGTTTTGCCCTCCTGATACTGCAGGACCATGTAATCGTTGTGTTACAGGATGTGTTGCTACTGCCATGGCCCAAATAATGAAATATCATCAGTACCCAATAAATGGCATAGGTAGTAAATCATATAATTGTGGTAGCTATGGTATATTATCAGCAGACTTTAGCAACGCCAATTATAATTATTCATCAATGCCACTAGTACAAAATTGGAATCCACTTTGGGGTTTGGGAGTTTCAAAACTCGTGTATCATTGTGGTGTATCACTTAATATGAATTATGGACCTACGGGTTCAGGAGCCAATACTTCTAGAATTAGAAGTTCATTAATAGATTATTTCAATTATTCACCTGTTAAATCGTATCCTCCTAAAAACGCAGTTTCAAATTCAGTGTGGGAATCATGGTTGAAAAGTGATATTGATTCAGGATGGCCTATTGGTTATCGTGGAGGTGTCTCCCCTGCTTCACATGCATGGGTTATTGATGGATACCAAGGATCACAAAACAATCATTTTCATATGAATTTTGGATGGGGGGGGCCAAGTGATGGTTATTACTATATCAATAATATTCTTTGTTTCAATAGTAATCAAGGAGCAATATTAAATATGAGACCAAAACTACTATCATATAATGGTGGATGTATTTCATTATCTAATTTCTTACCTGAAGACACAATTGCCTGTTATGAACTATCTACTTTTGACCCTAGTTTATGGGGATATTTTGCCGGACATAATAGTGAAGGTATTAAAGGATATGCAGAAAGGTTTCCTAGCATTTCTAACACATACATTACAGGTGCAAGGATATATACAGGTAAGGCTAAATCTTCAAGCACAAATTCAAATATTTTATTGAGACTATGGAATCTACACGAGAATAATGTAGATACAATTATATACTCTCAGCAAGTTCCTATTAATTCATTTAATGAAAATCAATTTGACACAGTTCATTTCAATTATCCTGTAACTGTTAATAATTACTATTATCTAGGATTTGAATTGGATTATTCAAATCCACTTGATACTTTTGCCAGCTATTGTTATTGGGATATTTATGGAGGTTATGGGGTTTCAAGATATCTTAGTTCAAATAATAATTGGATGAAATTCACAGATAGCAGAATGGCTATAAAAATTGAACCATTAATTTGTGATTCTGTATCACTACTTCCTACAGCCAATTATCAAAATTCTAAAAATACAATTGCACAGTTTGATAGCATTAAGTTTAATGATTTATCTACTAAATATATATCGAATTGGCAGTGGGAATTTGAGGGAGGTAACCCATCATTCTTTATTGGTTCATCACCTCCACGAATAAAATACGATAGCATTGGAACATTTGACGTAAAACTCGTTGTTACATCTCAATTTGGAACCGACACTCTAGTACAAGAGAATTTTATAACAGTTGAATCTCGTCCTTTATCTAATGATACAGCAGTTAGTTTATTGGAAGATAGCAATTATGTGATATTACGTCATAATTTCCCATTTCAACCAGCAAATATTAGTGATACACTAGAATTTATTAAATTTTATAATCTTCCAGTTAGAGGTGATATTTTTCTTAATAATTTACCTTTATCAATTTCTGATTCCATAAATGTGAATAATTTGAATACTGGTATGCTAGTTTACATACCCGACACTAATTTTTCTGGAAAAGATTCTGCATCGTTTCAGGTAAGGAATAATGAATATTGGAGTTTGCATTATAAGCTTTCTTTTAATGTCGAAAATATAAATGACACACCATTTATTGCTAGTAGTTATCAACAATATATCTCACAAGATAAGGGTTTAAGAGTTGACACAAGCATGTTGGTTATTTTTGACCCTGATGATAATATTTTCAGTATTAATCTGCTTCAAGGATTGGATTACAGCATAGTTGGATTGGACTCAATTGTACCATCACCGTCTTTTACTGGAAATTTAGAAGTTTTATTAACGGTAAGTGATACAAGTAATGCAACTTCTCCTGTTCATAAGTTAAACGTGAATGTTGCATCAAATTCTTCTGTTGAAGATAAATATTCTCTTTACAGAATTAGTATTTTCCCTAACCCATTGTTCTCAAAGAACAACTTAACAGTAAGAATTCCAGATAATACTAAGCAATTAATTGATTGTGATATCACAATAACTATTGCGGATGTCTATGGAAAAGTTGTAAAAGAAATTATTCTTAATAATGAAGAAATCAATAATTCTAATAAAACTTTTAATATTTCTCTATCAGGGATTGCTCAAGGATTGTATATTGTTAATATTAAAAATCTCAAAATTTCTTCCACAACTAAATTACTAATTATAGAAAAGTAATTGGTATTATTCAGAAAAAAAATTATATGGAAAACAAAAGCTCTACAACATCTTCACAATCATCTTATGAGAATAATACTAATGACAATTCTAAAGACGGATTTAGTTGGACAGTACTTGTTAAAACTATATTGTACACCACTTCTATTTTATTATTTATAATTGGAATTTTAGTTTTTATTGCACAAAAAAATTATTGTGAGAGTAATTTTAATAGGTCTAATTTTTTGCTTTATACTTACTATTATATAAAATCAAGATATTTTATTTTTGCATCTTTTATACCATTATTATTAACAATTTTTCCTAATAAGATAAATTTGCAAGATTTGTATAATAAAAAATTATTTACTATATGGCAAAAAAGTTCAGGGTGGTTTTATTCTATTTTATTATTTGGTATAATCATCATTTTAGTGAATGGTTCATTCAAAACTTGTATGAATCTTCCAAGTAATTGGAAAACAAATAATATTAAATCATTAATATTATTCTCAATAGGAAATAAAAATATTGAAGAACAATTAGCATTTGAATTTGATCATTATATGAATACAAATTTAAAGAACAATATAAAAACCCATCAAATTAATAGAAATTCTATGTTTCCTAAACCAAAAGCTTTAGTAAATCATAAATATATTATTCAAAATCTTTTTACTGGAAATTTTACAAAACTTAAAAATACACCTTACGTTTTTTTATATTCTACTCTTGATACTAATCAGCTAAATTTAGTGCGAATTATTGGGAAAAATTATGAACACTTAATTTCTGATAAAACTGATATAGGGAGTATTGAAGATTCCTATCTATTAAATCTACTTTATGACGAAATTGAAACGAACATAAGTGATAAAACAAGTTTCATCTCAAAAATATTACTAATTCAAGGATGCTTGATTGCTGGAGAAAAGAAGGAAGCTGCTAAGTTTTATTATGAACTTAAGTCTTCTAATTCATTCAAAGAATATATTGATTGTGAAAACCCCAATGATATTGCAGAATGGGGAAAAATTATGCAATTATTGAAATTTGCTGCATCTGACAGCATTGAAGAAGTAACATATTTAAACGATATTCATGGGAAAAAGGATAGTACTAATATTTATTATAAAAGGCTTAAAAGTCTATTAGAAACTAAAAAGATAGTAATAAAAATTAAAACAGAGTCACAATTTGACCAGAACTATATAGTTTATGAAAAATCACAAGATGATAGAACAAAACAAAAAATAAATACTTATTATGAAGATAATTTCATTTACCTTAGTATTGTTTATAACATGTATTATTATTTATGTGCCAAAAATAAGCTTCAGTATGAACTATTATTAAAAAAAGGGAAAATCCCAATAGATTCGATAAAAATTTCAGCAATCATTACTGACAAATTAGACACGATAATATTTGAAAAAAAATAGCAAAAACTATTAAAATGTTAAATAGGATTATTATAATTTCAATATACATATATATATCAAGTTTCGTTAATCTAATAGCCCAAAATTATCCATCTTATATAACAATTATCAATGGTACAAAATCAAAAAAAGATTACAAATTTTATATTAACCCGGGAAGTTTAAATACAAAATCATATAAGCTAGGTGAAAGATTTGATATTACTCAATCAATGAAAGATGACGTAAATCCTCTTGATTCAACTATAAGTTTAGACTTTGAGATAATGTATAATGGAGATGATGAATTCTTTCTATTAACAAAATCCGAGTACGATTCCATAATCAAAGTAAATCGTAAAGATTATGTGAAACCTATTAAATATAATTCTTCATGGATTAAATCAAGACCTAATCAATTTAAAACTAAAAAGAAAAAAATCTATTTAAAATTTGAAGTATGTTCAAAAGAGCATGATGAACTTTTTAAATATTATATTGATACTTCAGGTTTAATATATGCAATATTTGGTGATAAAATAAGAATAGATGGGAGGAAGAAGCTTAAATATTGTATTGAAAAAGTTGGTGAGAATGAAATACTCATAAAAGACAAAGAATTAATACAATTTTTAACCAATAAAAATGGAGACTTTTTAGTCACAAAAAGTAGTGTAGGATATGGTCTGATTCATAAATCAACTCCTGAAAAGTATTTTATTAATGAACGATTTGATAGTATTATAATATTGCCATTTTCTTCTATAGTAGATTATTCCTTATTAAAACTTCAAACTGAGAATAATTTTTTATTATATTCTGATAAGTGTGATTATTTAAAATATCAATATAATTCAGTAAAGAATTTAACAGATACTTGTTTTATACTTAAATTGAAGAATTCTAGGAAATATAACTTAATAAAAGTAATTTTAGATTCAAATATTAGAAAGAGGTATGGATTTAATAATTACAATTTAATTGCCAAAGGTATTGATTCATGTATGTTTATTCTCGATAATGCAAGAAAATTTGTGATTAAAAAAAATGATTCATACAAACTTATTTCATTAAGAGATAAAATAGATAAATTTTCAAGTATTACTAACAAACAAATTGCTGTTTTGAATGAAGGAATTAAAATAAAAGATTTATATATTTTTTCTTGTAAAATTGAAGATAAATGGGCAGCATTAATTAGTTCAAAAAACGATACAGGAATCACTTATGTTAAAAATTTTAATGATGAGATAATAGTTTACGATTCAATAGCTTTTTATCCAAATATTAATAATAATGTATTTTTAAAAGTTAAAGATGATTATTATTGGGGAGTAATTAAGAAGGATGGTAATATTCTTGTAAAAATAAATTACAAAGATGTAGTTGATTTGAATAAAGATGCCTACAAAGTTTATAGAGACAATTTGTGGTTTTTAAAGTTTTATGTAAATAATAAAGCACAATTAAAAAAATCTAGAAAACTACTTGAAAAGGGTTTTAATAACATTATAGAATATTACATTATTAAAGAACATGATTTTTCTCAGGTAGTTACAGATGATAATAATTTTCGTATTGTTAACAGAAAAGGAAGAAGTGTTTTTACTCAACAAGACTCGATAAATTTGGATATTATCAAAGGATCAAGATTGAGTATGATTCATATTGACTCAAATAGTTCTTCATTAATTGATATTACTAGAAAAAGAAAATTAGATATTAAAAATTATTCGTTTTTTGATATGATAAAGACTAATAATTCATACATTTATGTTGTAAAACTTGTTGATACTTTAATCTTTTACAACAATAATCTAAAACGTAGTTTTGCATTAAATCTAAATAAGCTCGATTCCTTCAATTATAACAATGAGCAAAAATTGAAGCAATTCAATTTCACACAGTCTGGATTATTTAAGAATAAACTTCGAATGAAATATAATCTTAAAAAGCATCCAAAACATGTAAATATGAGACTTGATAGAAAGAGTAACAAACTAAAAAGATATAGAATTATAAATTAATACTGAAATTTTGGATAATATTGAGCTTTTATTCATTTCAAGTTAGTTTCTATATAATTTTTTAATTAATTCTTCCGTATTTAATTATTAGTTTTGTAAACACAAATTGAAATACTTACTTATCAGATGGATTATTCGCAAGAAAAATACGCAAAATTAAATGTAGAGCCACATTGGTATGCTGTAAAAACACGCTCTCGCCACGAGAATAAAGTAAAAGATTTTTTAAATCAAAAAGGAGTTGAAAATTATTTACCACTCTACACTACAGTCAGATATTGGAGCGACAGAAAAAAGAAAGTTACAATTCCGTTGTTCAGTTGTTATATTTTTGTAAAAATTGCTTTAAAAGACAGATTAAATGTGCTTCAAACCGATGGTGTAGTTCATTTCATTACTTTTGAAAGTATTCCTACTCCCATTCCTGAAAATCAAATTGAAGCAATTCGTCAGGTATTGGAAAAAGATTTCGATGTACAACTTGTTGAAAATATAAAAATTGGACAAAAAGTTGAAGTTCAATTCGGACCTTTAAAAGGAGTTAAGGGAATTGTTCAAAAGAAAAAGAATAAATTGCAATTGGTTATAACTATTGATGCTCTTAATCAGGGAGTATCAGTTGAAATTGGAGCTAACGAAATAAAACCTATATAGTCTTTGCAAGAAAACTCCAATCCCGATATATATCGGGATCAAAAAACAAAACTTGTCCGCAAGGATGACAAACCTGCCTATGCCGAAACGGCTACGTGCTTGCGCACCGAAGTGCTTCAGCACGCAGGCGTGCAGGCAGGTAAATTCCAAAAACCAAAATTTAAAAAAATCCAAACAGTTTGAAATTTAACAATTTAAAGTATTGAATATGTTTTATATAGACAAATATTGTTTACAGATTTTCAAAAATATTAGTTTTCGGGCAGGCACTATATAAGAATTCCATTTCATAGTTTTAAAATTAAACATGCCAGAATTTAAACCTGAACTTTCTTAAAATTTATTTGTAAAAAGGATTAAATTTTAGTATATTTGAAGACTAAACTTGTTTAATAAATTTAATCTTACAATTATGAAAGCTTTATCAAGATTTACTTTGCTCTTTCTATTGTTTTTTTCTTTTAGCAATGTTTTTTCTCAACCAATTTCGATAGACAGTTTAAGTATATACCCGCTGCTTCCTACCGAAAATGATTCGGTTTATTTTATTATAAATGTTACTCATGCAAGCACAAGTTGTGATATACATTCTCCAAATGTTAATCCCATACAAAACGATACAATTAGAGTTGATTTGAGTTTTACTGCAGGTATGTTAGGTGCAATTTGTTATTCTGTTGATACATTTTGTTTAGGAATTTTATCTTCGGGAAATTATACTCTTATTGTTTCAATTCCTATTTTTGGTCCAAATCCACCACCAAGTCCAATTGATACATTAGATTTTACAGTTAATATAAGTACTTCAACAAATTCTTTAATTAATTTGAAGGATCCAACGAGAATTTACCCGAATCCAAGTGAAGGATTACTTTTTGTAGAAATAGAAAAAAATGACCTTGAATTAGAAATCGCAGATATTAATGGCAGAATTATTTTTTCAAAACAGTTTAATAATCACTCGTCAAATACTGTTGAGAAAATTGATTTATCCAATTTTTCTAAAGGGATTTATTTCGTTAAAATAAAAAATTCTAATAGTATTAATGTTGAAAAACTATTAATAGAATGATGTGATTTATAATGTAGGATTAATTTTCTATGCTCCCAAAGTAGCAACCATCACAGCTTTAATTGTATGAAGACGGTTTTCGGCTTCATCAAAAACCACAGATGCTTCCGATTCAAAAACATCATCAGTTACTTCCATTGCTTCAATTCCGAATTTTTTATAAATATCTTCGCCAACCAAAGTATCACGATTATGGAAAGAAGGGAGACAATGTAAAAATTTCACTTTAGGATTTTCTGTCAAAGCAATCATTTCTTTATTCACCTGATAAGGCATCATTTCTTTAATTCTTTTTTCCCAAACTTCATCAGCTTCGCCCATTGAAACCCAAACATCAGTATATAAAAAATCAACACCTTTAACACCTTGAGCTACATCTTCGGTAATAGTGATTTTTGCACCTGTATCTTTAGCAATAGCTTGACATTGTTTTACTAAATCATTGTCGGGATGAGATGCTTTTGGTGCAACAGCTCTGAAATCCATACCCATTTTAGCAGCACCAATCATCAGGGAATTTCCCATATTATTGCGTGCATCACCTAAGTATGCAAATGAAATTTTGTTTAATGGTTTGTCAGAATGTTCCTTCATTGTCAATAAATCTGCAAGAACTTGAGTGGGATGATATTCAGTTGTCAGTCCATTCCACACAGGTACGCCTGAATATTTTCCTAATTCTTCAACAATATCTTGTCCGAAACCCCGATATTCAATTCCATCATACATTCTACCAAGCACACGTGCAGTGTCTTTCATAGTTTCTTTTTTGCCTATTTGAGAGCCTGTTGGTCCAAGATAAGTTACATGTGCTCCCTGATCTAAAGCAGCAACTTCAAAAGCACATCTTGTTCGTGTTGATGCCTTTTCAAAAATCAAAGCTATGTTTTTAGATTTCAACATTTGACGTTCTGTTCCTGCATATTTTGCTTTTTTAAAATCGGCAGAAAGCTCTAATAAAAACTGTATTTCTTTTGGATTAAAATCTAATAATTTTAAAAAATTCCTGTTTCTTAAATTGTATGCCATTTCTTTTTTTTTAATTTTTTAATATTTTATTTTCTTAATTATTATTTAAAAAAGTCCCCTTAATAAAGAACAATCTTTGTTCCTGCATTTTCATTGCCTAATTGAGTTGCTTCTGTTATGTAACAACATTTACCGCCATTTTCAACAAATTGTATAGCTGCTCTGATTTTTGGTGCCATACTTCCTTCTGTGAATTGACCTTCTTCAAGATATTTTTTTGCTTCTGAGACTGTAATTCTATCAAGACTAATTTCCTGTGGTGTATGAAAATTTAAGCAAACTTTAGGGACGTCAGTCAGGATAAAGAAATCATCGGCGCTAATTTGTGAAGCCAACATTGATGATGCAAGGTCTTTATCAATAACTGCATCAATTCCTTGTAATTTATTTGGTTCAACATAAAATACTGGAATTCCGCCACCACCAACAGTAACAACAATGGCTCCTGAACGTGCAATATTTTCAATAGTTTTCCTGTTTCCTATGCGATTTGGTTTAGGCGAAGGAACTACTCTTCTCATGCCTCTGCCTCGTGGGTCTTCCATAAAAAACCATTTGTTTTCTTTAACTAACTTGTCAGCTTCTTCATTTGTATAGAAAGGTCCAACAGGTTTTGTGGGATTTTGAAAAGCAGGGTCGTTTTTATCAACTAATACTTGTGTTATTATTGAAATAATATCTCTACCCAAATCATTGGCTTCCATCACATTTCTTAATTGTTGTTCAATCATATAGCCAATAGAACCTTGTGTTTCGGCAACGCAGATATCAATAGGCATTTGGGGTATTCCGAAATTTTTAAAACCTGCTTCGTGTTGAAGCATAACATTTCCAACCTGAGGTCCATTGCCATGTCCAATAACAATATCATAATCTTTTTTTATCAATTCAACAAGATGAGTGCATGTTTCATAAACATTTGCTTCTTGTTCTTCAATTGTACCTTTTTGGTCTCCTTTAAGTAATGCATTGCCACCAAAGGCTACAACAGCTAATTTTCTATTCATATTTCTTTATGATTTAAGAATTTCAGCAAAACTATGAAAATTTAATGAAATTCGTTTTTTTCTTTTATGTAAATAATTGAATATTTTATACTTTGAACGATTACATAAGTTGATGCCAAATTATTTTATTCCAAGTTTCCTTCTGATTTTTTTTGGAATTGCATCTTTATGTATCATTATTGCGATTGTGTTAAGTCGAATATAAGATTCTGACATATTTAAATATCCTCCAAAATCGTTTGAGTTTGCAGCCCATGAATTTTTTGTGATATAATATTTTGTTCCATTTTGGTCTTTTGCAACACCTATGATATGCATCAAATGGTCGTCGGTGGAGGAGTAATTATCAAATGCTTTTTGATGTATTTCCTGAGTAATATTTTTTTCTTTTTGTGGTTTTTTAAATTTATAAAGTTGTGATTCTTTTTCTTTTTTTGTTAGTTTTTCCCATTTTTCTCTTTCTGTATCGTTTAAATCTTCAAGATTTTTTTCAGGAACAATTGCAAGACCTTTTCTGTAAGAAAAACCTTTGTCGCTGACATCTCCATCCCAAGCAATTGTATAATCGTTTTCAATAGCATTATCCATGACAAGCACTAATTCGTCAATCGGTAAATTATAATATTTGTCGTTTGACCAATTATCAGGAATTTCAAGGCTAAAACTTGTGTAAAAAGGATGATGAGAATAGGAGGTAAGTTCAACATAATCATCAGGGTTTAATCCCGAATTTTCTGCAAATTGTTTTGATGTATAAGTTTTGTTATTATATTTGAATTCAGAAGGTAACTCTCCTAAATAAACATCTAAAACCGCATTAAAAGCATTTATCCAATTAGGAGTGATTTTTTTGTTTTTATTACTTTTTACAGCGTCAAGAAATCCTTTTAAAACTGCATCTAATTCGCCGTGATTGTGATTTTCTTCACCATAATTTAAACCGAGATAAACTTGTTCAGGCATTAATCCGTATTGACGAATGATATTGATAACATCATGAGCTTGTCCACCGGGACTAAAATTTGCTTTGCCATGCATTCGTATGTAATTTATAGCTTTAGTATAATATGCAAACCTGACGAAATACATTTCAGATAAGTCATATTCTTCATTACTAATTCTAAGAATTTCTGATTCAATGAAGGATACAGTTGCAAAACTCCAGCAAGTTCCAGAACGGTTCTGATTTTTTACATCTGTAGTTTTTATTTTTTTTGTGATTTCAAATTGATATCCTTCTTCTTTGATAATTGTGTCCTTTTCCTGAGCCTGAAGAATAGTAAGATTTCCCAATATTATTGAAAGGAATATGATGATTGTTTTTTTATGAAAATTCATGTTAAATAAATTTAATTTTTCGGAGACAAATTTAGTATTTTTTTCTTTTAAAAATCTTTCAGGAAATATTGATGATTTTTTTGTAATCTAATTTATATTTATTAGTAGTGTCCGATAAAATTAATTTTTTAAAAAGGATGTAAATTACACCAATCAATTTTTGCCTCGCTCCTAAAGGATGAATTAATTCTTAGTAATTTACATCCTTTAGGACAGAGGAAAAGAAATTACTAAGAATTAATTCAACCTTTTTCTAAAATAGAACCCTGTTTTCTTCTAATACTCCTGAACTTTTTGTTTAATATACGTTTATTGACTTTTTATTAAAATTTATCGGACACCAATTTATATTTATATTTATATCAATTAAGAAATTTATGTAATTTTGAAATTCTTAATAAAATCCTTTATGAAATCATTTAAAGATAAAGTTGTCTGGATAACAGGAGCATCTTCAGGTATTGGAGAAAGATTGGTGTATGAACTTGCAAAAAGAAAAGCAAAACTTATCATATCTTCTAATCAAGAAGAAGAACTTGAGAGAGTGAAAAAAAATTGCATGTTTTCGGAGCAAGATATTTTAGTTCTCCCATGGGATTTAACGGCTCATGATTCAATAGATGAAAAAACAAAAATTGTATTAAATAAATTTAATACAATTGACTTATTGATAAATAATGGAGGTGTTAGCAGTCGGGCTTTAGTTAAAGACACATCATTTTCAACTTATAAAAAGTTAATGGATATTAATTTTTTTGGAGCAGTTGCAATAACTAAATCTGTATTGCCTGTTATGATAAAAAACAAAAGCGGACATATTGTTTCGATGTCAAGTGCAGCCGGAAAAATTGGAACTCCAAAGCGTTCTTCCTATGCTGCTTCAAAACATGCTTTGCATGGTTTTTTCGATTCTTTAAGAGCAGAAGTTTTTAATGATAATATTAATATTACTTTGATTTGCCCCGGATATATTAAAACAAATATATCTTTTCATGCACTAACAGGGGAGGGAAATCTTTATAATAAAATGGATAAAAATCAGGAAAAAGGAATGTTGCCAGAAGTGCTTGCGAAGAAAATATTAAAAGCTGTTGAAAAGGAAAAAGAAGAAATTTGGATTGGTGGCAAAGAGATTTTAGGAATTTATATTAAAAGATTTTTTCCTCGCTTAATTTCAAAAATTATTAGAAAACAAGCTCCGAAGTAATTATTAGAAGTCCCCTAAAGATAATTTATGTTCGAGAACTGTCCATTAGTAACACTAACGATATCTGCGTTAGTTGAATTCAGACCTTTAAACGAAAATGTGCCTGATATTTTATGTTTTTCAAGATTAACAGTTGTGATTTTTAAACTCCCTTGATAAGCTATAAAATTTGTTGTTGATGAGCTGTCGGTATTTGCAATATAAACAGCAACATTTTGATTGCCTGAGATTATCGGATAATCTCCTGCTAGAGTATCGTTAAAGTTTATTGCAATGTTTTGTTTGTTTTGTTTCCCAGTAAGAATAAACATTCCAGAGCTAATGACAGCAGCAGGTGTAGATGCTTCCCAATCATTTCCATTAACCTTGCATGTCATTTTTCCCACAAGATTTTCAACAATGTTTTCAACATCATCTTTATTACAAGAATTAAAAGTTATTACTAAACAAAATAGCAAAGGAAGAAAAGTTAATAATGATTTTTTCATAAAATAGATTTTTAAATAATTTCAAAAATAGGTAAATTTTTTTAGATATGAATCAAGAGTTAAAAATGTATATCAATTCTAAATTTTTAACATTAAACTCTTATTTTTTTATTGTTAAGTTGCTAAATGGTTATATTCTTTAATAAACAGAATCAACAATTTAACAATATTTTTGTCACTTTGCTTATTAGGTGGATAGCGTTCACTATAAATAGTAATATTCTTTAATTTTGATTTGGCACTATAGTTTAAATCCGAGAATTAATCCGGGCCAGAGTTGATAATTTGTCTTTTTGTTTTTTTTGTTAATAAATGTTTTGTCATAAATTTTCCAGGGAGCAACATCTGAACCAACTCTATTATTTGCACTATCAAAATATTTTGAGACTAAAAAGTTCAAACTGACGCCATAATAAAATTTAGTATTTTTTGATACGGGCATTCCAAAATTAAGATAAATGCTATTTAGAAGATTTAATTTAGTAGTAAAAATTTCGTTTTCGTTTACTTGTAATGCAATGCCTTCAATGGTTCTGAATTTATTGTTTTTAAGTTTTTTTTCAGTTCCAAAGCCAATGCCTACGCCACTTTTGAATTTTGAACTTACGGGTTGCAGACCAATTGCCAATATTTTATAAAATTTTTCAGTGCCTATTTTAAAACCCATATTAAGATAAAAACATTCGGTTGCCCAAATTTCAAAATTTTTATAATTGTCATGGCTTATGTTTAAGAATCCAATTTGTTTGCCTTCCAAAGTATCACAAACATTTATTAATCCAATTTGTTTGCCTTTGACATTTGCGGCTTTATTTAGAAGAAATGAAACTTGAGTGCCTTCAAGAAAACCTTTGGTATTATTAACAAAACCTGCAATTTGTAATCCTTTGACGAAATATTTATCAACATTTGCAACTAAACCGAATTCATTTCCATTTAAGCCTGCTTCATAACCAATTAGGAGATTTATTGAAAGTTTGTTAACATATGTCAGATTAGTGAAATGAGTGCCAAGGGGATGAATAAATGTTAATTGAAATGGTTTATCAGTGAATTTTATTTTAGTTGTAATTGAATCAGAAGAAACATTTTCCTGTGAATAGATAGTTTTAGAAGTAGATGTAATTATTAATAAAAATATTATTATTTTAAAACCAATAATTTTCATAAAAATTTACAAATGATTTATTATGTAAAGATAAAGGTAATTTAAAACTATAATAAAAATTAATTCTTTTTCTTATTCAATAAAAACCTTTTTAACAACTCTGATGGAATTATCGTTTGAATAAACTTTTACATAATACAATCCACCGGCTAAATTGTTAA
>CAYLPA010000059.1:0-14491 GCA_964385385.1 uncultured Saprospiraceae bacterium
ACTTTTGCAATAGAATGATTGGCTAAGATTTTTACTAATTGTTTTCATGTTTTTTTATCATTATTTATTATTGTCCAACGGCAGTTCGTTTAAAAACCCCGCTAAATTTTGATTAAAATTAATAATAATTTTTTATTTAAAAAGATTACTTATCGAAAATACTTTTTTGATTAGGAAGCTTTTTCTTCAAATCCGTTAGAAATTTCAATGATTATGAATCAGGCAAAAGCTTACAAAAATAATATTGTCAATGCCGGTGTTTCTGGAGCTTTTGTAACTGTTTTCTCAGGAAATACAAGAATCTCTGTTAGTAGGGCTTTGCAAATGATTAAGTAAGCTGCAACGGAAGTTTTTCAATAAACTTTTATTCTCCATTTTTAAAGGTGGTCGCAATTTGCGATACCCTTGATTAAATTAAAAATTATATTGAAAATTAATGGTGAATAAATTTGGATTATAACGCAATGTCTCGATTTGGTATTTGGTGTCTTTTTATCATTTAATTTTGGTTTCCTTATTTGTTAACTCTTGCAGTTTTATTATTTGCATTCTCAACAATGATTTCTTGGTCTTACTATGGACTTAAAGGTTTTGATTTCCTTTTCGGTAAAGGTTTTGAAAAACTATTCGGAAACAGAAAAATTGCAAACACAGTTTATAAGCTAATTTTCTTAGCATTTGTAATAATTGGCTCCTGTTCGAATATGGGTTCGGTGGTTGATTTTTTAGATATGATGATTCTTTGTATGGCGGTTCCGAATATTATGGGATTGATAATTTTTGCACCTGAAGTAAAACGTGATTTGAAATCTTATTTTGCTAGGATAAAAAGTGGGGAGATTAAGAAGTATAAATAAGTCCTTAGATCGATTTGTTGTAATATTAATATTATTTATAATCAACTTCAGTGTGAAAAGCATTATATGCACAAAATACCCCAAGTCCATTATTAATATTTGTGTAAGGTATTATTGGCTCTGTAAATAGATTATCTTGGTAACCTAAATAAACAGATTTGTGATAATTATAATAATGTTCATCGGTATTAAGAAAATCGAAAATTAAATTAAAGTTACATTTCATTACACCAAATAATTGAAAACTGAATTTTTGATTTATCCATTCCCCATCATTTGTATTGTGTATTAAAAATCCTGTTCCATATTCTCCACCCAATTGAGCGTAACAAGTCTTTCCAGAGAATGGGTATTTGATTGTTGCTGAAATATTATAATAGTTATCTTCATTAGAAATATCCTTAAACTTGGTTTTAATAATATTCCTATAATCAACTGTATCAATCGAAACCATCTCAAAACTCATAATTTTATTTAATGGAACAGTACATATAGCATCACACTTTTTTCCATCAGGAGTAGAGACATTTAATGTGTAGGTTTTTCCTGCAACTATTGGGAAATCAATATTGTTTACCCAGTAATAATATTCTCCAAATGGCTTAGATAAAGTTTTTGATGTGGCACCATCAGAAATTACAACAGTTGCGTTTTCAATGAAATCGCTATCTTCAATAGGGGTACTGCTAAATACAGGTTTTGATAGACTTACCCAAACTTTAATTACTTCATCTTGGGGTGATATAAATGATTGAACAACTAATTGTTGTTCTGTATTAGGCAGATCAACATTTGTCACAACCTTTTCGCATGAAGTAAATATTAAGCTTAAAAAGATTACTGTTAATATTTTGACTTTAAATACATTCATGTTTTTTTTAAATTAGAATTCATTTAAATTACAAATATTGAATTAGTATTCAGGTAATAACAATGGCGTTAGCTATCACTATTTCACATCAATTTCTTCACTAAGGCTATTATAAGCACAAAACACCCCGAGACCATTATTGACATTAGAATAAACAATCACAGGTTCAGAAAAGGGATTACCGTCTTCATTACCGATAACAGATTTGTGATAACTGTAATAATGCTTATCTACGTTCAGAATATTGAAAACCAAAATCTTTATATTATTGTAAAAATGGAATGTTTGATTTAACCAATTACCGTCATTATTTATATCAGTAAACACTTCGTTTCCATATTCAGGGTATAATTCATTATAAATAGTATCGCCGGCATGGGGGCGTTTGTCATATGCGAAAACTCGATAATAGTTTTTCTCTCCTGAGATGTCTTTGAACCTGGTTTTAAGAAAACCGTAATCATCATCATATGTATTTGTATCAATTGAAACTAATTCAAACGATAAAGGATTACTTAATGGAACAGTACACATTGCGTCACACTTTTTTCCATCTGGTGTTGACACATTCAATGTGTATGTTTTTCCTGCAACTATTGGGAAATCTAGTGAACTGATATAATAGTAGTTTTTACTATTTTTAAATACTAAGGTTTTTGATGTGGCACCATCAGAAATTACTACTGTTGCATTATCAAGAAAATCTTCTTCTATATCGTAAGGAGTTTCACTAAAAACAGGTGTTGATAAACTTACCCAAACTTTTGTAATATCATCTTGTGGTGAAATAAATGATTGAATAACTAATTGTTGTTCTGCATCAGGAAGGTCAACATTGGTCACAACCTTTTCGCATGAAGTTAATGTTACACTTAAGATAACAATTGCTAATATCTTTATATTTAGTGTTTTCATAATTCGAGATTAAAATTTAAGTGAATAAGTTAGTGATGGCAAAATCGGAAAAATTGATACTTGCTTTAATTCACTTTTTGCTGTTCCATTTGAATAGTAAGAGTCTTCAATATAATAGAAGAAAGGATTTTGTCTGCTATAAAGGTTATAAACACTGAATTCAAAAGTATGAGTAACTTTTTTCATTTTCTTATGATACTGAATTCCAATATCCATTCGGTGATATGCTGCCATTCGCGAAGAATTCTTCTCACCATAGTCAGTTACAGTTTGGAAAAATGAATTATTGAATTTATCATCAACTAAACCATTATGAGTTACACCTTTGAAAGTAGCATTTGGCAGAGTAATAGCGCTTCCTGTACCATAAACCCATGTTCCTGATAAAGTAAACTTTTTACTTATTTTATAAATTGCAACCACAGAAATATCGTGCCTTCTGTCGTATCTAGCATAATATTTCTTGCCAAAATTTATTTCATCAAATTGATGTTGTGTCCATGAAAGGGTATATCCAATCCATCCAGAAAACTTTCCATACTTGCGCTGCAATAGAACTTCAGCACCATAAGACCAGCCTTTTCCATTAGTAATATTATCTTCCCAGCTAAATTCTTGCGAAGAAGTTGGGTCTTCAATATATAAAAAGCTGGCACCTTCTTTATAGCCAATGATATTGTCCATCTTTTTATAATAACCTTCTAAGGATAAACTCAAATTCTTCCCAATAAAATCCTTTGCAAAACCTAATGCCACTTGTTGAGATTGTTGTGGCTTAATATTATCTGTTGAAGGCACCCAAAGGTCTGTAGGTAAGCCAATCCCTGTATTACTAAGTAAATGAATATACTGATTCATCATCGCATAAGAAGCTTTCATTGATAGATTTTTGCCTAATTTATAGCTTGCTGCTAAACGTGGCTCCGGATTAAAATAATGCTTTTTATTATTAATAAAATGACTTAATCTAAATCCTGCATTAACTTTCAATTTGCTTTTATACTTAAATTCATCTTCTATATAAATTCCTGATTCAAGAGATTCAATCTTTTTTGCATTGGATTCAAATTCGTCAAGGGCAGGAGCGTCAATAACCACTGCACTTGGTGTAAACAAATGTCTTGTAGAAATAATCCCTGTTCTAATAATATGATCAGGATGTGGATGATATTGAAGGTCATATTTAAAAGAAATGTCTTCGATACCGGAATAATACTCTAATTTGAAATAATCATCAGCAGATTCAATTTCTTCACTATAAATATCTAGCTTATAATTACTGTAAATCAATGAAGCGTTAGCAAATAGTTTGTTATTGAACAAATGATTCCATCTTGCTGTAGCAGTTTGATTTTGCCAGTAAAGACCTGCATTCATTTCTTCAAAATCATCTTTTTGTTTTAAATAAAATTTATCTCGACCAAAATAACCGCTTAAATACAATTTGTTCTTTCTTCCAAAGTCATAATTTACTTTTGCATTTAAATCATAAAAATAGTAGCCGCCTTTACCATTTTCAAGTTTCATAAATGGTTGCAGTAAAACATCAATATAAGTTCGACGAGCAGAAATAAGGAAACTTGCTTTATCTTTAATTATAGGCCCTTCTAGAGTTAATCTCGATGATATTAATCCTATTCCAGCTTCTCCGGTGAATTTTTCTTTATTACCATCTTTCATGTTCATTTCAATAACTGATGATAATCTACCTCCATAACGGGCAGGGAAGCCACCCTTTGTTAGTTCTATGCTTTTTAAAGCATCACCATTGAAAACCGAAAAGAAGCCAAACAAATGGTTTGCATTATAAACTGTGGCATCATCCAGGATTATCAGGTTTTGGTCTGGACCACCGCCACGGACATAAATACCACTTGAGCCTTCAGTTCCATTTTGAATTCCGGGCATAAGTTGCAGAGCCTTGAAAACATCTTTCTCACCAAATAAGGCAGGAATATTCTTGATTTGCTCAATTGGAATATCGACCACACTCATCTGAACAACTTCACTTATTCTTTCTTGCTTTTGCGCTGAAATTTCTACTCCTTCCAATTCAATACTTGATTCCAATGCTATATTTAATTCAATATCTTTATTCAAATCCAGCTTTTTGCTTTCAGGCTTGTAGCCTATATAGGAGAAAACTGCATTATAAATACCAGAAGGAATTGTGATGGAATAAAATCCATAATTATTACTTACGGTTCCGGTTTGAAGTGAAGGGAAATAAATATTAACTCCAATTAATAATTCTCCACTGCCTTTTTCTTTGATATATCCGCTTAAAGTATGCTTGCTTTGTGCATTAACAAAGGGAATTATTAAAAAGAAAACCAATAAAGGAATTATGATTTTTTTGAAATGATTTTTGCTCATTAAAATAATTTATTAGGTAACGGTTTTAAATTATTATTTAATAACGATAATGCAATTTCTTAATTATGCGAAAGTAGTTATTTTTTGAATTTAATTTAAATTGACAAAATAAGATTAGAATTATATGTTAAATTGATTTTTTTTTTGATAAATTTGAATAATAAATCATATGTGAAATTTTGTTATGAGAAAACTATTAATTAGCGTTTGTGTATTAGTTTGTTCATCAATTTTATATGGGCAGGACCAAATAATTGTGAATGATAGTGTAAGAATTGATTGTAAAATCATTGATGTAAAATACAATAGAATTAAATACGAAAATCATCGGAATTTAAGAATTGAAACAATCTTTGCTGATACTATAAAGGGATTTATTTATAATGGCAAAACATATACCAATAGTACTAATAAAGAAATCAAACTATTTGAATCCACTCAGGAAACAAATACAAACATGAACTTTTACAGGCTAAGTTTCCTTTTTCCTGGAATATCTGTCGAAAGAAAACTTAATAATTCGCTTTCAGCAAATGCTGAATTTGGAACAGGATATGAACAAGGATTCATCACAAGAAAATGCTATAATGAAATTCATATTTTTCATAGTGTACCATTAAACATGGATCCATTTATGAATACTTATAAGGGAGAATATGTAGCACTTCATCCCTATTTAAAACTTGAATTGAGACAATTCTATAATATGAAAAGAAGGCAAAATAGAAATAAGAGTATAAGGAATAATTCTGCAGATTATTTTAGTCTGTATTCCTTACTGTATTTTGATGATTTGCGTTATATAGGACCAAGTTGGGGATTTCAACGAAACAAAAAGAGATTCTATTTTAACTTAAATTTAGGAGCAGGATTATATTTTTGGGAATCAGATGTGCGATTTGATGGTTTAATTGATTTTAGACTGGGAATCCTTTTAAATAAAGGGAAATAAAATCAACATCATTGGAACTTAAATGTGATTTTTTTTATGTCATATGGTTTTAAAATCTTAATATAAATAGACAAAATAATATGATGGAAATATGTTAGACTGATTATTTTTATTAAATTTGAAGTGTGAAAATTAAACATAAATAATACATGCCTTTAAGTTGGAATGAAATAAAATCAAGATCCATTAAATTCTCAAAAGAATGGGAAACTGAAACAAAAGAAAATGCTGAAGCAAAATCTTTTTGGGACGATTTCTTTAATATATTTGGGATTGGTCGCCGCAGGATTGCAAGTTTTGAAGAACCTGTGAAAAAGTTAGGCAACCGTCAAGGTTTTATTGATTTGTTTTGGAAAGGAAATTTAATTGTAGAACATAAATCCAAAGGAAAAGATTTAGACAAAGCATATCAACAAGCTATCGACTATTTTCCGGGAATTAAAGAAGCCGAATTACCAAAGTATATCCTTGTTTCAGATTTTGAACGTTTCCGGCTATATGATTTGGAAGAAAATCAACACACTGAATTCTTACTTTCTGAACTACACAAAAACATTAAACTTTTTGGTTTTATTGCAGGTTATCATAAAATAGTAATTAGAGACGAAGACCCGATAAATATAAAAGCAGCCGAAAAAATGGGGCATTTACATGACTTGCTCAAAGAAAACGGCTATGAAGGACACGAATTGGAAATCTATTTGGTTCGATTGCTTTTTATGCTTTTTGCCGATGATACAGGGATTTTCGAAAAAGACATATTTTGGGATTTTGTGGAAAACCACACAGCCGAAGATGGCAGCGACCTTGCTAATAAATTAGCACAACTGTTTCAGGTTTTAAATAAACCACAAGATAAACGACTTAAAAATATAGACGAAATTTATACTCAATTTCCATATATTAACGGTAAATTATTTGATGAGAATCTTAGTATTGCTGCTTTCGATAGCGAAATGCGTTCTATTTTATTGGATAGCTGTACAATGGATTGGGGCTTGATTTCACCTGCGATTTTTGGTTCTTTGTTTCAAAGCATTATGGACAAAACCGCCAGACGTAATCTAGGTGCACACTACACTAGCGAAAAAAATATTCTCAAACTTATTAAACCACTCTTTCTTGATGAACTTTGGGTAGAGTTTGAAAAGGTAAAGGGAAATTCAAAAAAACTTGCAGAATTTCATAAACATTTAGGCGAATTAAAATTTTTGGACCCTGCTTGTGGTTCAGGGAATTTCTTGATTATTGCTTACCGTGAATTACGAAAACTAGAACTTGCCATTTTGGAAACTACCCTAAAAGGCGAGTTGGTAACAAACATTGAGCAAGTTATTTGGCTCGACATTGACCAATTTTATGGAATAGAAATTGACGAGTGGGCTACACGAATTGCCGAAGTTGCCATGTGGCTGATTGACCACCAAATGAATATGCAAATTTCTGAGAAGTTTGGGAATTACTTTGTGCGTATTCCTCTCAAAAAATCTGTAAACATTATAAATGCAAATTCGTTACAAACTGATTGGCAAAGTTTATTGAATCCTGTAAACGCAATAGACGTTTCAGTAAAACATGCTAATATTTATGTTGATATTGCATCTGAACCTGAACTTGATTATAAAAACGTAAATGTAAAAGCAGAAACATACCAAATTCATCAAGGAGAACCACCACTACTTTCCAACAAAATAAAATTTGATTATATCTTCGGTAATCCGCCATTTATTGGAAAACAACTTCAAACAAAGGAACAAAAAGAAGATTTAAGTTTAGTGACGGCTAATATAAAAGGTGCAAGTGTTTTAGATTATGTAGCATGTTGGTATCTAAAAGCAGCCAAATATATTCAAGATACGAAAATTAAAGCAGCCTTCGTTTCAACCAATTCAATTGCACAAGGCGAACAAGTCGGAATTATATGGAATGAATTGTTCAGTCGATACAAAATTAAAATCCATTTTGCTCATAGAACATTTCGTTGGGATAACGAGGCAAAGGGAAATGCAGCCGTCCATGTAGTTATTATTGGTTTTGCAAATTTTGATATAACAAGCAAATTACTTTTTGATTATGAAGATATTAAAACGGATGCACATGAAATAAAAGTTAAAAATATTAATCCTTATTTAATTGATGGAAATGATATTGTTGTATCAAAAAGGAGAAATCCAATAACAAATGTTCCATCGATAATTTATGGAAATAAAATTGTTGATGGTGGCTTTTATCTTTTTAATGATGAAGAAAAAAGGAAATTTATTGATGAAGAACCAATGTCAGAGAAGTTCTTTAAACCAATATTGTCAGGGGAAGAATTCCTGAAAAATAAGAACAGATGGGTATTATATTTAAAAGACATTTCTCCAAACGAATTAAAAAGCTTACCATTAGTCTATGAACGGGTAAAACAAGTTGCGATTTATCGTAGCAAAAGTTTAAAAGAAAGTACTCGATTTAAATCTGAAACACCAACTCTTTTTGCAGAACCTCGCCAACCCAAGAATGACTTTCTTTTAATTCCAAGAACTTCATCTGAAAATAGAAAATATATACCATTAGGTTTTTATTCAAAGGAATATATTGTAAATGATAGCTGTATTGCTTTACCTTATGCAACACTATACCTTTTTGGTCATCTCAGTTCAGAAATGCATATGACATGGGTGAAGTACACTTGTGGAAGATTAAAAAGCGATTATAGATATTCAAATACCATCGTTTACAACAACTATCCATTTCCAAAGGAAGTAAACGACAAACAAAAAGAGCGAGTAGAAAAAGCAGCCCAATTGGTTTTAGATACCAGAGAAAAATATCCTGACAGTAGTTTAGCTGATTTATACGACCCTATGACTATGCCACCCGATTTGGTTAAGGCACACAAAGAACTTGATAAAGCAGTAGATTTGTGTTATCGTCCGCAAGCATTTACAAATGAAAGGACAAGGATTGAATTTTTATTTGATTTGTATAGTCAATATGTAACGCCATTGCAAGCTGAAATGGATAAACGAAATAAAAAACTAAGAAAAGGAAATATTAGATATCTGCAATCGAGATAAATGTTAAAATTCCAAATTTATTCAAAACTAATTTCCAAATTATTTCTCGATAATAAGTAAAAATATATTTAAGTTTGCTAAGTTTATAATTCCTAAAAAAATATTTTCTATGAATAAAAAAATTGGTATCAGATATGAAGATAAATACAAGCTCGAGAGAAGAGTAGCTATTATTCCTAAACATGTTAAAAAGCTCATTGCCGAAAATTCTCTTGATATAAATGTTGTTAAATCAGAAAAAAGAATTTTTACTGATGAAGAATTTAAGAATGCGGGAGCAAATATAATCGATAATTTAAAGGATTGTCCTGTGATTTTTGGTGTAAAAGAAATGCCGATAAATTTCTTTGAAGCTAATAAAACTTATGTTTTTTTCTCTCATGTTATTAAAGGGCAGGAGTATAATATGCCTATGCTGAAGAAGATGATGGACTTGAAATGTAATTTGATAGAATATGAAAAAGTTGTGGATGAGCTTGGAAAAAGATTAATCTTTTTTGGAAAATTTGCCGGATTAGCAGGCATGATTAACTCTCTTTGGTCTTATGGTTTGCGTTTAAAATATTATGGATTTGATACACCTTTCCTTAAAATTCAACAATCGCATAAATACAATTCATTGGAAGAAGCAATAGAAGTAATTTCAGATGTAGGGCATGAGATAGCGAAAAATGGACTTCCAAAAGAATTATTACCTGTAACAATTGGTTTTACGGGTTATGGGAATGTGTCAAAAGGGGCTCAAATAATTGCAAGTTTATTGCCATCGCAAAGCATTTCACCTGAAGAATTATTAGAACTTAAAAACAAAAAAAATCTCCCGAATAATATTATTTATAAAGTTGAATTTAAAGAAGAAAATATCTCTGAGCCAAAAGATTCAAAATCGGAATTTGATTTACAAGATTATTATAAAAATCCGCATAATTATAAAAATCAGTTTGAAAAATATGTACCACATCTTTCAATTTTGATGAATTGCATGTATTGGAGTGTTGAATATCCCCGAATAATTACAAATGATTTTTTTGAAAAATTATTTAATGAAGGTCAAACAAAACTTACTGTAATCGGAGATATTACCTGTGACCCAAATGGCTCTATTGAATTAACACATAAAGGCACTATGATTGAAGACCCCATTTTTGTTTACAATCCAATAACAAGAGAACCAACAATGGGATATGAAGGCAAAGGAGTTTTAGTTATGCCTGTTGATATTCTTCCAAGCGAACTGCCAAGAGAATCTTCAATTTCATTTAGCGATGCATTGTTAAAATATATACCGGCAATTGCAAAAGCTGATTATAATAAAAGCTTTGAAAATATTGAGCTTCCCAATCCAATTAAGAGGGCATTGATTTTACATAAAGGCGAATTGACTAAGGATTACAAATATATATCTGAGTTTTTGTAAAAATTATATTATCTTTGCAGCGCTTTTCTATTGGGGCTGACTGGATTTGACAGCAAGATGGGTGGCCAAGTAAGCATGTTGAGCATTGTGAATTCGCTCATAAATCCTATTCACACATTTTAAAAGGCGAAAATAATTACGCTCTTGCTGCCTAAAACTGTTTAACAGTTAGGGCTTAATCCTAACGGTAGCCGTTGGGACGAGACATTCCGCAAGTGGACAGGCTTAATTCCGGCTTGATAACGGGGTGCAAAAAAAATTTAAGCTGGCTTGATAGGTGCCTTGACTATCAAGTGAGATTTTGAGGCTAAGGCAAAGATTTGGATGCTTTTTTCCATGCTTTGCACAAAAACCCAAGAAAAAGATAAACATGTAGAAAGCTTGTTTGTTCCTTGTTTGGACGAGGGTTCGACTCCCTCCAGCTCCACAAATCACCTTTTTTTGAATTTAATAAAATTATGAAGCCGCTGAAAATAGCGGCTTTCTTGTTTTTTGAAGTTTTTCGAATTGAATTAAATTTGTATATTTGTTTTACCATTGTTTCACCAAAAATAAAAATGTTTCACCAAACGCTAAATGTTTCACCAAAATGAAAAAATTATGGAAATAATATCAGTAAAATTCTACTTGAATAAAAACAAAACGATGGGTGATAAAACAAAAATTTATTGCCGTCTTATTATTAATCGAAAGAAAGCCGAGTGTTGATTTATGGATTGGCAAATATTCAATAAATATTTCAAAGAAATCAATGATTAGTTGTGATGCTTAATGAGTTAGCACTGGATAAAATAAAATTTATTACAATAAAGTTTATTAGTATTTTATAATTACAGTTTTATTATTTTTTTTGTAGTCAAATAAGTTCCATCTGAAGCATAAAGTGCTATAAAATATATGCCTTTTGAAAATAGAGATAAATCTATTTTATTATTTATACTTTCTATTATGCCTTTCTTTATTGAAGCATTAGATAAATCACTTATACTATATTGAATACCGTTTGAACCACTATAATTACATTCCAAAACAATATTATCTGCAGTTGGATTTGGATATATGATAAATCTATCTGAATTATTATATTCATCCACAGAGGTATTAACATTATTACAATAGAGAAAAAATATCCATTTAACTTTTGAAAAATCCGTTGGTCCTAATCTAGGTTTATAAAGATAAATACCAATCTTAAAGTCATTAGCTAAAAACTCATTTGTAATTGTCAAAGAATTCACAGAATTCCAAGCTAATTCTGCTTGTTTCTGCAATATGGGATAATGTGAAACCTCACTACTTAAATATTTAAAACTAAGTTTTTTATTTAATTGATAATTTGATAATGTGAATGGGTAATTAGTATTAAAAGTGTCAGGATATTCAATATAACCACAAGACATCCAAGCTTCGCTAGCATAAAAAACAGTTTCTAGTGTTGGTTCCAAACTAAATCTGATATTCACGACTTCTCCTGGTGCATTTGTATGATTATATAAAAATGGTAAACTATCATTTGTGCAAGTAGGACAGTTATAATAATGCATATTACCACCTTCAAAAGCATTTGTAAGGTAATCAACTTTTAGTATTGCAATATTGGTATAGCTTGATTTTATGATGACAGTATCCAGTTGAGCAAAACTGATTGAATGAAGTAAAATTCCAAATATTAAAACTATAATAAATTTTCTCATTAAATTTATAGACTTATGTGAGGCATGAATATCTAGCAAGTATTATATCAATCTAAAACATTTCTGAGCTTGTCTTTTTGAAAGCTTACAATAAGACTGTAACATTATTTTATAGCAATAAAAAAGGTTTCTATTGTAGAAAGTAATAAGTTTAAATTAACAGGTTTAGCAATAAATTCATCACATCCTGCTTCAAAACTTTTTTCTCTTTCGTTAGATAATACGTAAGCAGTTTGTACAATAACAGAAATTTCTTTTTTTAATTTCTTGATTTCTTTAGTAGCTTCATAACCATCTCCGACAGGTAATTTTAAATCCATAAGAACTAAATCTACATGATTGTTTTTAACAATTTCTATAGCTTCCTCACTGGTTTTAGCTGATAATAGTTTTGTTTTTGTTGGAGCTAAAGCGGCTTCAAAATACAAGTTGCTTGATAAAGTATCTTCAACAATAAGTATTACTTTGTTTTCCCAGTTGTATTTAACTTTATTGGTTTTCATTATTTTGTCTATTAGTAATTGTCTATGTTTTCGTGTATTAAATTTTTAAGCTCAACAGATTTAAAAGGTTTGCTAATGTATTGGTCCATTCCGGCTTTTATGAAATATTCTCTATCGCCCTTCATGGCATTTGCAGTCATAGCAATAATTAATACTTTTTTTTCAACATTTGTTTGTTTTTCAATTTCTCTAATAACTTTTGTTGCTTGTATTCCATCCATTTCAGGCATTTGAATATCCATTAAAATAACATCAAATTTTTTGTTTTTAAACTTATCAACGGCAACGACACCATTAATAGCAACATCAACATCATAACCCATTTTATTTAGGTTAAACATAGCAACCTTTTGATTAATAATGTTATCTTCAGCAAGAAGTACTGAGAGTTTTTCTTCTGTCTGGAGTATTTCTTTATCTGGAGTATCAATTTTCAAAACTTTTGTTTTTTTTGCTAATTCAAATTGTGCAGTAAACCAAAAATTCGAACCTTCACCTTCTTTGCTAATAACCCCAATTTTGCCATTCATAAGCTTAGCAAGACTTTTTGAAATAGATAAACCTAATCCTGTTCCTCCATATTTATTCATTGTGGATGTTTCTGCTTGTGAAAAAGTTTTAAATAACTTTTTCTGTCCTGCTTCCGAAATACCAATTCCTGTATCAGTAATCTGAAATTTGATATTTACTTTATTGCCGACGATTTTCTCAACATTAACTTCAAGTTTTACACTCCCTTTTTTTGTGAATTTTATTGCATTATTGATGATGTTAATTAAAATTTGTTTTAACTTGACAGAGTCTCCAATAATAAATTTTGGAACGTCATTCTCAATGTTTACAATTAAATCTAAATAGCTGTCTTTTGCAGCATAACTGAGTATTTTTATTATTTCATTTATTTCGTCGTATAGATTGAATTTAATATTTTCAAGTTCAACTTGCTTTGATTCAATTTTCGAAAAGTCAAGAATGTCATTAATTATTGTGATTAAACTATTACTGGAAATTTGAATAATATTTAAATATTTTTTTTGTTCTTTGCTTAAATCCATGTGTGAAATTATTTCAGTAACACCAATAATTCCATTTAAAGGAGTTCTTATTTCATGCGACATATTTGCAAGAAAAATAGACTTAGCTTTTGTAGCATTTTCAGCTTTTGTTTTAGCATTTATAAGTTCATGATTAATTTGTTTTTGTTCATCCAATAAAAATTCAAGTTTTTTCTTTTGCTCATAAATGTTAAGAAAAATTTTAACTTTTCCAATTAAAATTTTAGGAATAAATGGTTTTAAAATAAAATCAAATGCATAGGATTCAATGTCTTTGAATTCCGAATGATTTTCAATAGAAATTGTTGATAAAAAAATAACAGGAAGGTATTTTCTTTTGTCTATTTGTTGAAAAAGTTTAACGAAATCAAAACCACTCATGTCGGGCAATTTGACATTTATAAGTGTTAGAGCAAAGTCTGTATTTATGATTTTTCCCTTGGCTTCATTTCCTGATAAAGCTCTTATTAATTCAATATCAAAAATCTGTAATATTTTTTCGATAGACCTAAGATTTTCAATATCATTATCTACAATTAATATTTTAGGTCTTTTTATTTGAATTTCTTTTTTCAATTTTTTTTATCATTTATAATAATAAAAACAAATTTAGATAAAATTTAAAATATAGAAAAGGTTTTTAGGTAAAAATACATTGTTTTGTGTTGATATAATTATTTATGATTCTATTATATTCAAGTATGATTTTATGTAGATAAATATTTTCAAAAGCATAATTTACATCATCAATCTTGCATATTGGAAGAATTTTAGGGGAAGTGCCTG
>CAYLPA010000060.1:0-14122 GCA_964385385.1 uncultured Saprospiraceae bacterium
CAAGTAAAAACTATTCTTCTTACCTTAATCTCTCAACACTTTACATTGCATTATCTACAATTGACGACCAGATTGAATTGCAAAAATTACAGGCTGGAATTTCATTAAAAGGAAATCTAATACATTCCGAAAGCCTAAAAGATTTTTCAATACTTGTAACAGGAAACGGAATTGCAAACGACCCAATAGAAATAAGCAAAAAGTTTGTTGATGAAGTCATAGAATTTTTAAAACCATATTTGAATAAAAGAAATGGTATATCAACAAATGATTTGATTTCTCTTTTTAACGCATTTCCAACAAGTATTCAAAAATATACTTCTGCAAAATTTACAGAAATTCCAATTTCAAATATAGAAAACAAGATCAAAAAAACTATAATCAAAAGAAAGAAAAACCCAGGAAATTCAGGAAGTTATGGTAGTGATCTTTATAGATCAACAAAACATGATTTAGCTTCATTAAGGGATATTCGAGGGGAAAGCAATGATCAGCTTCATATGATTGCCAATAAATTAGCAAATGAAATTCTTCAGTGCTCAATAGAGTTTTACAATAAATTAAATGATGAAGATGGAATAATTAGTCCTATGCATGTTTCTCTAATTGTAGCAGAATATGCAAAAAGTGTGAGGCCAACAGGACAGGTAAAAAACAGAGTGTTTGAAGCAATTAATACATTAGAAAACATGAAGTATAAAGATTGTTTTCATGCAGTAGGCGTATTAAATGCAATTATTGATGCTTATAAAAATTTAGATGAAGAAAATAAAATACCAGATATTATTGGATATAGAAAAGTAATTGATGAAAGCAAAGTTTTAACTGAGCTAAAACCAGTTTTATCAAATCAAGTAATTGAAAAAATTGCCAAATCAAATAAATCAGATTTAATCAATAATTTTGACAAATCGTTGAACCAAATAATTAGTCATATTTCATATAACAATTCCGATTTCTTTAAAAAGAAAAATGCGATTTTCATCTCTAACCTACCGATTACAAACAACATAAAACTCAATTTTGAAAAAGAAAAATCAGATAAAGAGATAAGTGCTTTGCAAAGCAAAATATCAAAAACAAAAAGTAAACAATATTATAGTTCTGAACTACAAAATCTAAATAACCAAATATCAAGTATTAAAGAATGGCAAATATTTAGAGGAAGAAAAACGAGAGAAAGACAAATATCAGAACAACAGCAAAAAATTAATCAAATAATTGCAAAAGGAGACAATGAAAAGAAACAAAATATTTCAAAGCTTGAAGAGCAAGTAGTAATAAAGAGAAGAGAAATATACGAATTAACTAACCAATAAAATAATGAAAACAAAATATTTCATAATACTAATCGCATTTTCTGTAAGCAATATTTTTGCTCAAACAGATAATTTAACATTCAACAAAGACATTGAAAACCTTAATAAAAAAGCATCATTGTTGGAAAACAAGATTGAAATTATTCTGACGTCAAATACTAAGATCTTACAAGAACATAAATCACTTAGAACATCTCAATTTGCATTAAAGAAAAAATTTTATAAGTTGAATGATAGTTTTGAAATATATAAACAAAATACTGAAAAAGAAATTGATAGTTTACAACAAGCTATTAATTCAAACAATTCAAATATTAAAAAAACAGCTGATGAATTAAATGTAAAAATTGAAGATACTCACAAGTTTACAAATCAAAGCATCACAGATTTAAACAAAACCGTAAGCCAAAATACACTTTACTGGATAATAGCAATTTTGGTTGTTGCTCTATTGGTTTTACTTGTATTTATTTTGCTAAGAAAACAAATATTCAAACAAAAAACTGATTTAGACAGTAATTTGCAAGACACAAAAAAAGTGCTTGAAGAAGAAGGGATAAAACTTGACACAAAATTAGCAGAGATGCTTGAAAAACAATTAATCATCATTAATGAAGAACGTGCAAAAGAAACAAAAACTTCAACTTCTGAAATTGACCATTCGTTAGTATTAAAAGTTGCTGATAGGCTAATAAGTATGGAAAAGAACATTTCTCGAATGGATGAGAAAACAAAAGGATTAAAGAACCTTAAAAAGGCTATTCTAAGCATTAAAGACAATTTTGCTTTAAATGACTACGAAATTGTTGAAATGATAGGTAAAAAATATGATGAAAGAATTATAGCCACAGTAACATACAATCCTGATAGTGAAGAACCAGCAGGACTAATAACAAAAATTTTTATACCTCAAGTAAATTACAAAGATGTAATGATTCAATCAGCTCAAATTGAAGTAAGTGAATAAAACTTTAAAAGATATAAAATTATGGCAAGAACAAAAATAGATTATGGAATTGATTTAGGAACAACAAATTCCGCCATATCAAGAATGGAAAATGGAGAACCAGTAATTAAAAAAACAGAATCATTAAAGGATACAATGCCATCCTGTGTATATATCAACAAAAAAAAAGCAATTCAAGTTGGCGATAGTGCTTATAACATGATAACGCAAGATAAGTTAAAAACAATGAGAGGAATAGATTTTAAAACAAATGCTTTCATTGAGTTTAAGAGAACAATGGGAACGGATAAGAAGTATCACAGCTCTAATATGGAAAAAGATTTTTCATCAGAAGAATTATCTGCCGAAGTTCTTAAAAACCTTAAATCATATATATCTGATGAAAGGTTTAAATCAATAGTTGTAACTGTTCCTGCAACATTTACGGTAAACCAAAAAGATGCAACTTTAAGAGCCGCTAAATTAGCCGGGTTTGAACATTGTGAATTATTACAAGAACCAATTGCCGCCTCCATGGCTTATGGTTTAGATGCAAAAAGCAAAGATGGGTATTGGTTAGTTTTTGACTTTGGTGGTGGAACTTTTGATGCCGCATTGCTAAAAGTTGAAGATGGTATTATTAAAGTAATAGATACTGAAGGAGATGGTTATCTTGGAGGTAAAAATCTTGACTATGCAATTGTTGATGAAATTATTATTCCATACATTCAGGAAAACTTTTCAATTGACAACGTTCTAGCTGACGATAATAAAAAGAAAATATTGCAAGACGCAATGAAGTCTTATGCAGAGGAAACTAAAATACAAATGTCGCGTAATGACACTCACAATATTTTATCGGATTTGGGTGATATTCCGGGGGAAGATGATGAAGGCGAAGAATTTGAATTAGATATTACGGTAACACGGGAAATGATGCAAAATACTCTTGGTCCAATATTCCAAAAGTCAATAGATACTTGTAAACATCTTCTTGAAAGAAATAGACTGAACGGAAATACATTAGATAGTCTTATTCTTGTAGGCGGTCCAACCTATTCGCCAATTTTAAGAAAAATGCTTGAAGAACAAATCACTAAACCTGATGTAAGTGTTGACCCAATGACTGTAGTTTCAAGAGGGGCTGCATTATTTGCTTCAACCATTGATAGTAAAACTATTGAAATTGACCCAACAAAAATCCAATTAGAGCTTGGTTACGAAGCAACAACAGTTGAAGAAGATTTATTTGTAACGATTAAAATTCTAAAAGATAAAACAGAGGGTGAAGTGCCTGAAAAAATATTTGTTGATATTACAAGAAGTGGGCAAAGCAGTCAATGGTCGAGCGGAAAAACAGAAATTGACGATAAAGGAAATATAATTGAAGTAAAATTAAATCCAGGCAAAGCAAATATTTTTAATGTTCTTGTTTACAATGAACAAGGCGATTTGCTTCCAAGTGAGCCATCTGATTTTAGGATTTTACCTGACATTAGTGTCCCTAATGCAATATTGCCTTATCATTATGGAATTGAAATCTTAGATACCATAAAAAATAAAATGATATTTTATCCTGTAAAGGGATTAGAAAAAAATCAATCAACGCCTTGTACAGGGATTGCAAACGATTTAAAAGTGCTAAAACAAATACGACCTGGGAAAAAAGAAGATTTCATCAAAATACCTATTTATCAAGGAGGATACAGTGCAGAAGGAACAAGAGCAATTCTAAATGAACACGTTTTTGATGTTGTAATTACTGGTGATGATATACCAGCATTATTGCCAGAAGGAAGTAGCATTGATATTACTATGAAAGTTAATAGGTCTGAGTCAATCAAGTTTTCTGCATTTTTCCCTACACTTGATTTTACTTATGAGGTTGAAGTGAAATCAATTACACAAAGTATTGATACGAAATGGTTGGAAACAGAAATTAGCAAAGTAGAACAATCACTTAGGTTAATAAAAGAAGAAGGAAATTATAGCAATCAAAATGAATTAAACAATCTTGAAAACGAAATATCAGAAACAAAGCGAATATTTGAACAAGACAGAAACGAAGTAGATAGGAAGAAACAGACACTTAATAATTTACGTAAATCCTTAGAAAAACTTGATATAATAGAAGAGAAAAATAAATGGCCTAAAAAAGAAGAAGAGTTAAAAGATGTTTATTATCGTTTAGAGGAAAATAATAAAAAATTCGGCAACGATAAAACTAACAATATTGTAAAGCAATTTAAAGAGAAAATACCTAAAATTATCAAAGAGACAAATGTTAAGGTTGCTCAGGAAATGATTGATAATATGCGTCAACTTGACTTTGCTCTTGTTGACAAAGGGTTAGGTGTTAAAATGGAAATTATGTATTTGAAAAATTTTGATGATGAATTTGACACTTTGAATTGGAAAGACCGTAACCGTGCAAGAAAGACATTAGACAGGGGATTGCAAATAACAGAAAAAGATCCTACCAAAGTAGCATTAAGGCCAATTATCATTGAATTGTATGGATTATTGAAACCAGTAGACCCACCAACAGGTCCAGGAAAAAACAGACCCATTGGTAAACCACGTATTATTTAAAATGAAAATCATATTAAATAAATAGCAAATTCTAAACTCTTGCTATGAAGTTCAATTTTTCATAGGTAGAGTAAAGAAGATAGTAAATAGATAAATATTATGATATGATACAAAATATCGAGAATCTAAGAAACTCTGTTTTTGAAAACATAAAAAAGATCAACCAAATAGGTCAAGAGTATTGGTCGGCACGAGAATTATTTACAGCCATAGAATATAAAGATTGGTGTAAATTTTTAAATGTAATTAATAAAGCAACAGTTGCCTGTCAAAATTCAGGTCAAGAAGCAGATAACCATTTTGTCCAAGTGGACAAAATGGTTAGTATTGGTTCAGGTGCAAATCTTTTTCATGCTACACAAACAGAAGAATAACTATGATGCGATAATGTGAAGACAAAACCTAAAGCTAATCAAACACATTACGAAGTTGGAAAAAAAGTTCCCAAAACCATTGAAGAACTTGGAAGAACAATGCCCGAAGATTTACCTACTGCTGATAGTATTAAAAAATTAGAGAATAAAAAACAAAAAAATAATAATAAGAATAAAAACACTAATAAAAAAGACAATAGTTAGAAAAAAAATAGTTGTGGCAAGAAGCAAAATAGACATAGGTATATATATTGGCAATGAAAATTCGTCTATTGCCCGTATTGAAAATGGGGAGTCTGTAATAAAAAAAACGGACACTTTAAAGGACTCAATGCCATCTTGTGTTTACATCAACAAGAAAAAAGCAATTCAAGTTGGTGATAGTGCTTATAACATGATAACGCAAGATAAGTTAAAAACAATGAGAGGAATAGATTTTAAAACAAATGCTTTCATTGAGTTTAAGAGAACAATGGGAACGGATAAGAAGTATCACAGCTCTAATATGGAAAAAGATTTTTCATCAGAAGAATTATCTGCCGAAGTTCTTAAAAACCTTAAATCATATATATCTGATGAAAGGTTTAAATCAATAGTTGTAACTGTTCCTGCAACATTTACGGTAAACCAAAAAGATGCAACTTTAAGAGCCGCTAAATTAGCCGGGTTTGAACATTGTGAATTATTACAAGAACCAATTGCCGCCTCCATGGCTTATGGTTTAGATGCAAAAAGCAAAGATGGGTATTGGTTAGTTTTTGACTTTGGTGGTGGAACTTTTGATGCCGCATTGCTAAAAGTTGAAGATGGTATTATTAAAGTAATAGATACTGAAGGAGATGGTTATCTTGGAGGTAAAAATCTTGACTATGCAATTGTTGATGAAATTATTATTCCATACATTCAGGAAAACTTTTCAATTGACAACGTTCTAGCTGACGATAATAAAAAGAAAATATTGCAAGACGCAATGAAGTCTTATGCAGAGGAAACTAAAATACAAATGTCGCGTAATGACACTCACAATATTTTATCGGATTTGGGTGATATTCCGGGGGAAGATGATGAAGGCGAAGAATTTGAATTAGATATTACGGTAACACGGGAAATGATGCAAAATACTCTTGGTCCAATATTCCAAAAGTCAATAGATACTTGTAAACATCTTCTTGAAAGAAATAGACTGAACGGAAATACATTAGATAGTCTTATTCTTGTAGGCGGTCCAACCTATTCGCCAATTTTAAGAAAAATGCTTGAAGAACAAATAATGAAACCCAATGCAAGTATTTGCCCAATAACCGCAATAGCGAAAGGTGCTGCTTTATTTGCTTCAACGGTAGATGTTTCTTGTAATATTAAAAAACAACAAAGAGACAAAACAAAAATTCAATTGGAGTTCGGGTATGAATTGACAACAGTTGAAGAAGAAGAATTTGTAACGGTTAAAATACTAAAAGATAAAACAGAGGGTGAAATACCTAAAAAAATATTTGTCGATATTGTAAGAAATGACAAAACCTGGTCGAGTGGAAAAACAGAAATTGATGATAAAGGAGATATTTTCGAAGTAAGATTAAATGCAGGTAAAGTCAATACATTTAACGTTCTAACTTATAACGAGTTTGGAGATTTATTGCTTTGTGAACCATCAAGATTTACAATTAGTCATTCTACAAAAATTGCAAATGCTACATTGCCATACAGTTTTGGCATTGAAGTTAAAAGCAAAGCATCAGGAAAGGTAGTTTTTAGAAGCATTAAAGGGTTAGAGAAAAATCAATCAACACCTGCAATAGGAACAATTTTCGGTTTAAAAACAAATAAAGACATTTATCCAGGTTCAAAAGATATTATATTAAAACTTCCAATTTATCAAGGAGAGCACGGATCTGATGGGACAAGAGCAATTTATAATGAACATGTTTACGATTTAATTATTACAGGTGAAGATTTACCCAAATTACTTCCAAAAGGCAGTGATATAGATATAACTATAAAGGTCGATAAATCAGAAAAAATATCAATTTTTGCGTATTTTCCCAAATTGGATTATACTCACGAAATTGAAGTGAAATCAATTACACAAAGTATTGATACGAAATGGTTGGAGACAGAAATTAGCAAAGTAGAACAATCACTTAGGTTAATAAAAGAAGAAGGAAATTATAGCAATCAAAATGAATTAAACAATCTTGAAAACGAAATATCAGAAACAAAGCGAATATTTGAACAAGACAGAAACGAAGTAGATAGGAAGAAACAGACACTTAATAATTTACGTAAATCCTTAGAAAAACTTGATATAATAGAAGAGAAAAATGAATGGCCTAAAATTAAAGAGGAATTAAAAAATATATTCTATCGCTTAGAGGAAACTAATAAAAAATTCGGCAACGATAAAACTAACAATATTGTAGAGCAATTTAAAGAGCAAATACCTGAAATTATCAAAGAGACAAATGTAAAAGTTGCACAAGAAATGATTGATAATATCAGACAACTTGATTTTGCTCTTTTAAATAAAAAAACAAAGTTAAATAAAGATAATATTCTTATAGAAATTGATATTTTAAAAACTAGATTAATAGATAATCTTGAAGAAAACGAAAACTTAACAAAAGATATTTTTATAAATCTATTTGATGCTCTTTCTGATTTGGGAAAGGAAATCGAGAATAATAACATTTTAAGTGAACATCATATTTCAAAATTCAGTGAGATAAAACGAAAAATAAACGAAATTATTAGATGAAAAAAGGTAATCAAATATTAGAAAAAAACGAAATTATAAACTCTGGCTATGAAGTTAAATTCTTCATAGGTGGAGATACTTTTTATGAAAAATACCGAGTTAAGGGAAAGGATGGTAAAACTTACCTTTTAAAACTTTACAATAGTTCTAAATTATCAGGGAATAGCTTCTCAAATGATAGATTACTTGAAGTTGAAATATTGGCATTATTGAATAGTGAAAACATAATTAAACTTGTAAATAATGGAGAAATTGTAAAAAATAATCATAAGTATCATTTTATCATATTTGATTTTATCAGTGGTGAAACACTTCAAGATAAACTTAAACGAGAAGGAGTTTTTTCACAATATACTGCTGTTCAAATTATTATTAGCTTGCTCGAAACTTTGGACAAAATTCATTATCACCCCAAAACTATTGTTCATAATAACATCAATCCTAATAGCATATCTCTTGATTATTCTGAAAATATGGAGAAACCAATTTTACATGATTTTGGTTCTGCAAGATATCTCACCAACAAAAGCGGCTCTGTTGATATTAACCAATTATCACCGTTTTTTATTGCTCCTGAACTTTACAAAGTATTTTATACACCAAGAAGTGATATTTTTTCAGCCGGTGCATTATTGTTTTATTTATTAACAGGAAAACCACCTTGGTATGTTAAAATTCCCAAATTGCAACATACTGACGAAAAGTTTATTAATGTCATAAATGAAAAACGCACTGATCAATTGAATTTTATTATTAAGGGTACATTTGATTTATTTGAAGACGAGCATCTAAAAGGTGTTATTAAAAAATCTTTGTCTTTAAATATTGAAGATAGATATAAAAATGCAGAGGATTTTATTAAAGCACTAAAAAGGGAAGTTGTTTTTGATGGAGGAAGAGATAAGAAAACAACACCAATTAAAATTACCAGGAAGAAAGGTAAGGGATTTTCTGCAATTGCAGGTATGGATGAAATAAAAGAGATTCTAAATAATGATATTATTCGTGCATTAAACGAAAAAAAACGATTTGAAAAATATGAGATTCCATTACCTAACGGAATGTTACTTTATGGTCCTCCCGGATGTGGAAAAACTTTTATTTCAGAAAGGTTTGCAGAAGAAGTTGGTTTTAATTTTATTAAAATTATTACATCTGATATTGCAAGTACGTATATTCATGGAACACAAGAAAAAATAGGTAAGCTTTTTAAAGAAGCGGAACAAAATGCGCCAACAGTAATATTTATTGATGAAATTGATGCAATGGTTCCAAAAAGAGGAGGTGATCTTCAACATAGTCATGCTTCTGAAGTAAATGAATTTTTGGCACAATTTAATAATTGTGGAGAGAGAGGTATCTTTGTAATTGCAGCAACAAATCGACCTGAAATTATTGATCCAGCTATGCTAAGAGCAGGAAGAATAGATTATAAGATATATCTTCCACCACCGGATTTTAAAGCAAGAAAAGGATTATTTAAAATTTATTTAAAAAATAAACCTGCAGACATTGATGTAGATTATAATCATCTTGCAGAAATTACTAATAATTATGTTTCAGTTGATATAAAAATAATAATTGATTTTGCATCAAGAAAAGCTGAGAAGAAAGATGTAAGAATATCGCAGGATATTTTATTGGAAACAATTACTGAAAGACAGCCTTCTGTATCTTGTAAGGACTTAATAGATTATGAATTAATTCGAGATCAGTTTGAGAATATTACTCATAAAGATATAACAAGAAAATCTCTTGGTTTTAAAAGAAGTAATGAAGATTAATTAACATATTATGGAAAAAGATAAATTTAAGAAGATACTTTTCAAGGTAGCATTTTGTACAATGGCATGCGATGGACATATTGACGGCCGTGAAATTGAAGAATTGCAAATAATGGATACAAAAACTTCATTTTTTGAGGCAATTGATTTGTCAGAAGAATTAAAGCAACTAATTAAAGACCTTGACAAAAAAGGAACAAAGGTAATTGAAGAATTGTTTACAATTTTGAGAGAAACAAAACTTAATCCTATTCAGGAATTGCTTGTTTTGGAAGTTGCATTACGAATAATATATGCAGATGATAAACACGATGAAAATGAGGTGAAGTTTATTCATTTACTTAGATCAAAACTGGAATTACACGATGATACTATAAATGATAGATTTGGTGAATTGGATATATTATACACAAATGAATATTCAAAAAATATTGTGGCAGGGAAAACAGAAATTGAATTTGCCGAGAGTGTAAAATTACCTGAAATGTCGGAATTGATACAAGTTGATTTAAAGATTGCAAAATCAAAATAGCAAATGCAAAAGCCATACACATCTGCATTGTATGCCATTGGAAAAAAAATATAAGAACTTGAAGTTACTAAATTGAAAGATATATATGAAAGCAAACGAATTACCAATCAATAATTTATTACAAGCACCTAATGTCCAGTTTGTAATACCGGTTTATCAACGTAATTACGATTGGACAACCAATGAATGTAAAGAATTATTAAACGATATTATCTCTGTTGAGCAGGAAGAACGAGGTACTCATTTCATTGGAAGTATTGTTTTTATTCATGAAGGCACATACAGCACCAGTGAAGTAAAAGAATTGGTAATTATTGATGGACAACAACGTTTAACAACGATCAATATCTTGTATGTGGCTTTGTATCGTTTTGCAAAAGAAAATGACAAGCAACATGAAGCCGATATGCTGTATAATATGTTTTTAACAAATCAATATGTCCAGCATGAATCAAGTAAACTTAAATTAAAACAAACTGATAATAATTCACTTGCATTTAAAGCTGTTATGAATCAAACTGAAAACGAGTTTGATAAATTTTCAAATGTTATTGAGAACTACAACTATTTTAAAGAGAGAATTGATGCAAGTAATTTCAACACTGTACTTAATGGTATTAAACGCCTAATTTTTGTAGAAATCTCATTAGAAAGAGGAAAGGACAATCCTCAGCGTATTTTCGAAAGTTTAAACTCTACAGGTCTGGACCTTTCGCAATCAGACTTGATTCGCAACTTCATTTTAATGGACTTAGATCCCAAAGATCAATATCGAATATTTGACCAAATATGGAATCCAATTGAAGAAAATGCAAGAGATCTAAGTAGACAGAAATCTATGGTGTCAGATTATATTAGAGATTACTTAACACTAAGAAACAAGAAAATTCCAAATAAAGGGAAAGTATATTTAGAGTTTAAGAAGTTGTATGTCAATAAAAAAGACGAAGCATATCATCAAGAATTAGAGAAGATAAAATCTCTTTCTTCACATTATAAGAAGTTGATAAATCCAAATACTGTAGCCAATAATAGTTTACGAGCAGAATTGGAATATATAACGCGTTTGGAAATAAATGTTGCTTTTCCATTTCTACTGCAAGTTTTTGAGGATACGGACAATGGAATAATCGATAGCATAACTCTTATCAAAGTTTTAAAGCTAATTCAAAATTATTCTTGGAGAAGATTTGTTGTTGGACTACCCACCAACGCATTAAATAAAATTTTTATGACCCTATATTCTGAAGTAGATACGGAAGAATACTACGACTCTCTTGCAATTGCATTAATGAAGAAAAAAGGAAGTGCTAAATTCCCGAGAGATGAAGAATTGTTGACCGCATTAAAAGATAAAGACCTATACAATATAAAGGCAAAGAACAGAAATTACATGTTCGAAAAGTTAGAGAATTATAACAATCAAGAATTCGTAGATACTTCAAACGAAAACATCACAATTGAACATATCTTTCCACAAAATCCAGATGAAGATTGGAGCACAGATTTAAGTTCAGATGATTTTTTCATTTTCAAAGAAAAGTACTTAAATACCCTGGCTAATCTTACATTATCAGGCAACAATGGAGCATTAAGCAATAAATCTTTTTCAGAAAAGCAATCAATGAATAATAATGGAGCTGAGCAAGGTTATAAATACAGTAGATTATGGTTAAATAAATATTTAAGTACAATAGACGTTTGGAACACTGAAAACTTTGACAATCGCTTTGCAATTCTTTCAGAGCGATTTTTAAGTATCTGGCAATATCCAGATGTTGAATTACCAATATTTGAAAATGGGGAGGAAGTGAATTTATTTGATGCTGAAAAACCAACACATAAAAAACTAGACTACTTCATTTTTGAAAACACAAAAGTTGAGGAAAATGCAATTGCTAAGATGTATTTTTATGTTGTAAAGCATTTATATCAAAGAAATACAGAGTTTTTACTTGCACAGCAAGAAATAATTAAAACAACTCGAAACGAGGAGGATTTTCGTGCTCCACAAGATTTAATTAATGGCTACTTTATTGAAGCTAACATCGATAGCAATACAAAATTCAACATTCTTAAAAAACTCTTGACAGCTTATGAATTAGAAGATGAACTAATAATAAAGTATTCAGCGGATTCATATGAGGGTGAAGATACAAGTCGCTTTGTAATTAGAAAGAACTTCTGGAAACAGCTACTTCCTCAAATAGAGAATACTACATTATTTGAAAATGTAAATCCATGTAAAGATCATTGGCTGAGCACAGGAGCAGGCATAAGTGGTGTATCTTATACACTTGTAGCGACTAGAGCATATATCCGTTTAGAATTTACAATTTCGACATCAAGTAAAGAGCTCAACAAACAGTATTATCATAAAATAATTCAAAATAAAACTCAAGTTGAGCAAAGATTTGGAGAAGAATTAGTCTGGGATGAATTGCCAGATAATAAGATGAGTAGAATAAAATTCGAATTAGGTAATGTAAACTTGTTTGAGGAAACAGATTGGAATACTATGAGTGAATTTGTTGTAAATAACTTACCAAATTTTGAGCTCGCATTTAAATCAGAAATTGATAGTATAAAAAAGAATAAAACGGCATACAACAATGTTGTATAGTGCATAGCTAACCTATGGGATAGCTACGACAACATTCATGGAACGTTGTCAACCATTTAAAAAGACAGAAATATGAAACTAATTAGGTACATTTTATTTATTCCATTATGCTTTTTAGCTATTGGAATTGTTTATTGGGCATTTGTACATTTATTATCCTGGTTTATAGGATTAAGTATATTTTGGTTAATAGTAGTCCTGTTTTTATTTGGCGGTACATTGTGGGGGCTTTTTAAGGGCCTTTCAGGGATTTTGTCGAATTTAACAAGTAGAGTATCACCAAATAGAGTTTTTAGTTTTTGGACAATCTTGATACTAAGTATTATTAATGGAATTTGGGCAATTTATAATTCATGGACAATGGGCATGAATTATAGCGGGAAAGTGATTTTTGGTGCAATTGTATTTACAATTTTAGTTCTTGAATTAACTTTTGCTTTAATATATGGTTCAGCATCTGCAATGGAAGATGATTACTAAATGAAAAATATTGATAAAATAATTAAAGTCATTTTGGCTGTCCTATTTGTTGGGTGCCTCTTCGATATGCCATATGGTTATTTCCAATTAATTAGATTTCTTGGAATGGTCGGATTTGGAATCTTAGCATTTAATCAATATCAAAAAAATCAAGGTTTATTAATAACTTGGTTGGCTTCTGCAATCTTAATAAATCCAATCTTTAAAATATCGCTTGGTAGAGAAATTTGGAATGTTGTTGATGTAATTTGGGCGATTTTATTATTAGCATCAATTTTCATAAACCCATTAAGTAAAAAAGCAGAATGAAAGCTCTGAAATGGATTGCAGTTCTTCCAACCTCGTTACTCGCATTTATTTTGGCGAATTTTATTTGGCGACTTCTACATTCAATTACTGCATCCAGATATATTGACCCAGATTCTTGGTTAAACATAATCTTCGTTGACATTATGAGTTCAGCAATTTCAGCGGCAGCATTTGTTTATGCAGGAGCATATATCGTCCCAAATTACAAAAAAGAAACAGCACTTATTTTAACAATTTTAATTAGCATGATTTCAGGAGCATCGCTTTTTGTAGTTAATGTAATGACAGCGGAATACTTTTCAAACATTGGAATTATTGCCGGAATTATTGGTGCAATTGTATGCTATTTTGAAATTCAGCGAACAGAAAAAGAGAAATAATATGAATAAAAACGGTTGCCAATTGAGT
>CAYLPA010000061.1:0-13940 GCA_964385385.1 uncultured Saprospiraceae bacterium
TTTTTGCCAATATTGATAATAAAGTTGAAGAAGGCGCAACAATAAAGAGTAAGGGCAATATTGAAAAAATATCTACTTCTTATAATGTACTTTTAGAAAAAAGAATAAAGCCCAAACCAAGTCCATTAGAATTACAAACAGGAAAAGAAATTCCTAAACCGAAATCTATTATCGAAAAAAAATCTAAAGCCCAAAATAAAAATCTGGTCAGTTATTCATATGATGAAGTATTGGAAAAAACAACAGAATATTTCAATGGCGACAGTCTGGCTGCAAATGTATGGATTAATAAATATGCACTAAAAAATAGTGCTGGAAAATTGTTTGAGCTAACTCCTGATGATATGCACAAACGACTTGCTGGCGAAATTTTACGTATTGAAAAAAAATATGTTGACCCTATGGATTTTGAAGAAATCTATCAATTATTTAAGAAATTCAAATACATAGTTCCGCAAGGAAGTCCTATGGCAGGTATCGGTAATGATTTTCAAATTTCATCATTATCAAATTGCTTTGTAATTGGAGATGATAAATATTCCGATTCTTATGGTGGCATCCTAAAAGTGGATCAGGAACAAGTTCAATTAATGAAACGCAGAGGTGGTGTTGGACATGACCTTTCACATATTCGTCCTTCGGGAAGTCCTGTTAAAAACAGTGCATTAACTTCTACCGGAATTGTTCCTTTTATGGAAAGATATTCTAACTCAACACGAGAAGTTGCTCAGGATGGTAGAAGAGGTGCATTAATGTTAAGCATTTCGGTAAAACATCCCGATTCCGAGAATTTTATTAATGCAAAAGTAGAAGAAGGAAAAGTTACAGGAGCAAATATTTCTGTGAAAATTGACGACGATTTTATGAAAGCCGTTGTTGAAAACAAAAAATATGTTCAGCAATATCCCATTGTTTCCGATAATCCAATAAAAACACAAGAAATTGATGCGAAAAAATTGTGGGAAAAAATAATTTATAATGCGTGGAAATCAGCAGAGCCGGGAATTCTTTTCTGGGATACTATTATCAATGAATCCGTAGCTGATTCCTATGCAGACCTTGGATTTAGAACCATTTCAACAAATCCCTGTGGTGAAATTCCATTATGTCCCTATGACAGTTGCAGATTGCTTGCTTTGAATTTATTTAGTTATGTAGAAAATCCTTTTACTAAAAATGCAATTTTCAATTCCGAACTTTTTACAAAACATGTCCATTATGCTCAACGTATTATGGATGATATTATAGACCTTGAAATAGAAAAAATTGATAAAATCTTAGATAAAATTAATGCAGACCCCGAAGGTAATGAAACAAAAAGAATCGAAAGAAATCTCTGGGAAAACATAAAAAATAAAAGTATTCAAGGAAGAAGAACAGGAATTGGAATAACTGCAGAAGGAGATATGATTGCTGCTTTAGGAAGTAGATATGGAACAGAAAAAGCTACAAATTTCTCTGTTGAAGTTCATAAACAACTTGCTATTGAATCATATCGTTCATCAGTTGAATTAGCAAAACAAAGAGGTTCTTTCCCGATTTATGATTCTAAAAAAGAAGAAAACAATCCATTTATTTTACGCATTAAAGAAGCTGCTCCAAAACTGCACGAAAGAATGGAAAAATACGGTCGCAGAAATATAGCTCTCCTTACGATAGCACCAACAGGCAGCGTTAGCATTTGCACTCAAACAACATCCGGAATCGAACCGGCATTTATGGTTTCTTATAAAAGAAGACGAAAGGTTAATCCTAACGACCAAAAAGTAAAAATTGATTTTACCGATGCTGTTGGCGATTCATGGGAAGAATATAAAGTGTTGCATCATAATTTTGTTACCTGGCTTAAAGTAAATGGATACAATCCTGATGAAGTAGCTGAGTTGAATGATGATGAATTTCAGGAAATAATAAAAAAATCGCCATACTATAAAGCAACAGCAAACGAAATTAACTGGGTAAACAAAGTGAAAATGCAGGGAGCAATTCAAAAATGGGTTGACCATTCTATTAGTGTTACTGTTAATGTTCCCAAAGAAACTTCTGAAGAAAAGATTGGCGAAATTTATAAAACTGCTTGGGAGTGTGGATGTAAAGGAATGACAATTTACAGAGAAGGCTCAAGGTCTGGGGTTTTGATCAATGACGATAAAAAAGATGATAAATCCAATGAATTCAAAGATACCAACGCTCCACCAAGACCCAAAGTTCTTGAAGCTGAAATTGTTCGTTTTCAAAACGATTATGAAAAATGGATTGCTGTTGTTGGTTTGCTAAATAATAAACCTTACGAAATATTTTCAGGTAAAGCTGATGGTTTTTACATGCCAACTTGGGTTACAAATGGCTGGATAATTCGCCAAAAAGAAAAAAATCAAAGAGCAAGATATGATTTTCAATTTAAAGATAAAGACGGATATAAAGTTACCATCGAAGCATTATCTCGTTCTTTCAAAAAAGAATATTGGAATTATGCTAAATTGATTTCTGGAATTCTGCGACATGGTATGCCACTGCCTTTTGCTGTTGAACTTGTTTCAAATCTTGATTTGTTTGACGATACTATTAACACTTGGAAAGTTGGCATTGTGCGAGCATTGAAAAAATTTATTCCCGATGGAACTGAAGTTCCCGAAAAAAAATGCCCTGAATGTGGCGACGAAGATGGATTGTTATACAAAGAAGGTTGCCTGATTTGTAAAAACTGTGGTTACTCTAAATGTGGATAGTTTATTTAAAATGTATCTTGTGATAATCTTCGTAATCTCTATGTTGATTTGCTTTTAGCTCTCTGATTTTTGCTGCTATAACGATAAATATTTCCAGATTTTTGTCTTTTAACCATTTTATTGCCTCAAGTCTTTCATAAGCAGCATCGTGAAGAATTATTAAAAGATTAAATTTATTATTAATCAACCAATCGTAAGCAATTTTGTCTTCATCAATAGCATTACAGAATGCTGCAAATTGAGGGTATCCGTTTTTCATCAACCAATCAAAACCTTTTTCATCGGCTTGCAGTGAAGATGCTAAAGCTCCCAATTCAGGATAACCATTTTTAAATAGCCATTCATGAATTTTAACATTTCTTGATATTGCTTCTCCGAAAGCAATCAAAATCTTTGGTGGATATTTTAATAAATCTGCCATTATTTTTTCAAAAGTAAATAATTTTATTGATTTACCTAATCCAGCAAACCTAAAAAGATAAAACACAAAAGACAAAACACAAATAACAAATAATTCCGATAGTTATCGGAACCAATCTTCAGAAAAAATATAAATTCTAAACATGTTGCCAAGAATAAAAAAACTTGCCTTTATAAAAAACGACTATGTATAAGCTGTAATGTTTGGATTTTTGTGCATTGTTGTTTGTTATTTATTTGTTATTTGATGCTTGTAATTTGTTATTTTCTGCAAAAAAAACGAATATAATAATTCTCTTTTTTATTATTTAGCAGAAATTTGTAAGTGAAAAGAAAAGGTTATTTTAATTAATCCAATTTCAAAACAGCGAGAAAAGCAGTTTGAGGTACTTCAACATTGCCTACCTGACGCATTCGTTTTTTACCTTTTTTCTGTTTTTCAAGAAGTTTACGTTTACGTGTAATATCGCCTCCATAGCATTTTGCGGTAACATCTTTACGAAGTGCTTTAACAGTTTCCCTTGAAATGATTTTTGAGCCGATGGCTGCCTGAATTGCAATGTCAAATTGCTGGCGGGGGATAAGTTCTTTAAGCTTTACACAAATTTTTCTTCCAAATTGATAAGAATTGTCTCTGTGAATAAGTGTTGAAAGTGCATCAACCATTTCGCCGTTAAGCAAAATATCAAGCCTAACAAGATTAGCTAATTTATATCCTGTTTGATAATAATCAAAAGATGCATAGCCCTTTGAAATACTTTTTAGTTTATCATAAAAATCAAAAACAATTTCGCTTAAAGGCAACTCAAATGAAAGTTCAACACGGTCGCTTGTCAAATAGACCTGATTTTTTATCGTCCCTCTTTTGTCAATACACAGTTTAATAATTGAGCCGGTATATTCGGATTTTGAAATTATTTGAGCTAAAATATAAGGCTCTTCAATGTGTTCCAATTGTGATGGGTTGGGCAATCCTGATGGATTGTGAACTTCAATTAATTCATTTTTTGTGGTGTAAGCTTTGAAAGAAACGTTAGGAACTGTTGTTATTACATCCATATCAAACTCCCTGTCGAGACGCTCCTGAACGATTTCCATGTGAAGCAGTCCGAGAAAACCGCATCTGAATCCAAAGCCTAATGCAGCAGAAGATTCAGGGATAAATGTAAGCGAAGCATCGTTCAATTGTAATTTATCCATAGAAGTACGAAGCTCTTCATAATCATCAGCATTAACAGGATAGATGCCTGCAAAAACCATTGGTTTGACGTCTTCAAAGCCTTCAATAATTTTATCGCAAGGATTCTTAACATGAGTGATAGTATCTCCGACTTTTACTTCTTTTGATGTTTTAATTCCAGAAATAATATATCCGACATCGCCGGCTTGCAGATTTTTATGTTCTTCTTTACCAAATTTTAAAACACCAATTTCATCAGCATGATATTCTTTGTCTGTTGCGATAAATTTTACGAAATCTCCTTTTTGGATTTTTCCATTCATTATCCTGATATAAGCTATAATTCCTCTGTATGAATTAAATATAGAATCGAAAATTAATGCTTGCAGGGGAGCTTCGGGATTACCTTCAGGGCAAGGAATTGTTTTTATAATTGTTTCTAATATTTTTTGTATCCCAAAACCTGTTTTACCGCTTGCTTCAATAATATCATCATATTCACATCCGACCAAATCCACAATTTGGTCTTTCACATCATCGGGCATTGCATTTTCCAAATCCATTTTATTTAGAATGGGAATAATCTCGAGGTCGTTTTCTAAGGCTAAATATAAATTAGAAATAGTTTGAGCTTGTATGCCTTGTGATGCATCAACTACTAATAAAGCACCTTCACAAGCAGCTATTGAGCGTGAAACTTCATAAGAAAAATCTACATGTCCGGGAGTGTCAATTAAATTAAGTTTATATTTTTCTCCTTCATATTTATATTCCATTTGAATAGCATGACTTTTTATGGTGATACCACGTTCTCTTTCAATATCCATATCGTCAAGAACCTGCTCTTGCTTGTCTCTTTCTGGAATAGTTTCTGTAAAATCCAGCAACCTGTCGGCAAGAGTGCTTTTGCCATGGTCGATATGAGCTATTATACAGAAATTTCTTATGTGCTTCATGACTTTCTTTTATTCGCTTGCAAAAGTAGTATTAAATCGGGATATTTGATTTTAAAATCATTATAATTTTGTGTGTTTAGATTTATTCATTTTGTAATTGATTAACAATTCAACCCTGAGTTTCAAACTCTGGAAGGGTTTTAAGTATGACGACCAAAAAGACAAATAATATTTTTATTATATATTTTACATCTGTATCGTTTAAAAGTTTTGATATATGAAAAATCATTATTAAATTTGTTGATTGATTATTAGTTTTTTATAATAATTTAAAATGAATTTTTTATTGTACAACTAAAAATAAATAATATGAAAACATTATCTGAATTTACAAATCAGTATTCATTGTCAAAAACTTTGCGATTTGAATTAAAACCTATAGGAAAAGATGGCGAAAGACTCTTGTCTGAAAAAGCAACAAATTTTTTTGCTGAAATATTGGAACAAGACAGGGAAATTAAAAAAGCGTATGATGCTTTAAAACCTGTTATGGATAAAATACACGAAAATATCATCAATACAAGTATGACTTCTGCTGAAGCAAAACAGATTGATTTCACGGAGTATTTTGAAGAGTACAAAAAAGGTAAAGTAAAAAAATTAGATGATAAAGAAAGGTTTTTACGGGAAAAAGTAGGCAATACTTTTGATATAGCAGCTAACAAGTTTGCGAATGGTGTAGGCAATGATGAAAAAGGGAAACCAATCTTTAAAAAAAATAAGAAAGATGAAGATGTTGGCGTAAAATATCTGACACAGCAGGGAATTTTAAAATATATCGAAAATAACATTGCAACGCTTGTGTCTGAAAAAGATGTAAAAGAGTTTATCGATAAAAGAGAAGTAACTGAAAAAGGGAAAATAAAAAATAAGAAAACAGGCTATCTGGAAGTGTTTAGCAGTTTCTTTACTTATTTTACAGGTTACAATCAGAATAGGGAAAACTATTATTTAAAAGATGAAAAAGCAACAGCCGTTGCTACTCGAATAGTTCACGAAAATTTACCTAAATTTTGTGATAATGTTATTAAGTTTAAAAACAGAGAAGATGATTATAAGAATGCACTCCAATATCTCAAAAACAACAATCGAGAAACGCAAATAAAAGATAGAGAGACAAATAAAATAATCGAAGCAAAAGCAATCAGTGAAAATTGGTTTAAAATTGATAAATTTTCTGACTGTCTTGCACAAATGGGGATTAATGAATATAACAAAATTATTGGGCATTATAACCTATTGATAAACTTATATAACCAAGCACGAAAAAGAGAAAAGGATTTTAAAAAACTTGACCAATTTAAAATACTTTGGAAACAGATTGGTAGCGGTAAAAGAAAAGCTCTGTTCGATGCTTTAAAGTACTATACTAAACAAGAACAGCAAAAAGCTAACGAAAAGTCAAACGAACCTCTAAGCCTTGAGGAAATGCTTCAATTAATAAATATAGCAGGAAAAAAATATTTTAAAAAATCAACTGTAACGAATAATAAAACAACTATTTACGACTTTATTCAGTTTCTGAAATCAACTGAAAATTGGGATGGTATTTATTGGTCAAAAGCAGCAGTAGATATAGTGTCTAATAGATATTTAGCTAACTGGTATAGTATAAAAGAACTGATTGAAACCGGCTTGAAGACTAAAGACAAAAAAGAAGTCTTTAAATCAGTAGCTTCTTACAACAAGAAACGTGAAGAGCAATTAAAAATAAACGATGCTGTTGAATTATCTGGCTTGTTTAAAGTATTAGACCAGGAACAAGATAAAGGCTGGAGTCAAACTTTTTTCAAAGATATTGTTTTGGAAAATCACGAATCATTAATTGATGAAAATAAGGCACCAAGCCACAACCTTATTAACCTGATATGTGCGGATATGAAAGGTTTGGCAAAAGAATTTTGCAGTAAATCAGAAAGCATACTGAAGATCATCGACTATAAAAAAGAAGAAAACATACTGGAGATAAAGCACTGGTTAGATACAGCAAAATCGCTCTTATGGATTGTTAAGTATTTTTTGGTAAAAGAAAACAAAATTAAAGGCACTCCAGTAAATGCAGAATTAACCAATATGCTAACCGAGCTATTGTATGCAGAAGATACGGATTGGTTTAGATGGTACAATTTAGTTAGAAACTACCTTTCAAAAAAGCCACAAGATGATGCAAAAAAGAATAAGTTGAAGCTAAATTTTGAAAATCCTATATTACTTGGAGGTTGGAGTGACGGACAGGAGAAAAACAAGAGTGCTGTATTACTTAAAAACAGAAGAAAGTATTATTTAGGAATACTTAGTAGTGGTAACAGAAATATATTTGATACAGAAAAAGAAAACAACTCTGTTTATATTACTGAAAATACTGAAGCAGGAAGATTGATATTGCGAAACCTGAAATTTCAAACCTTGGCGGGAAAAGGTTTTCTTGGTAAATATGGGGAATCATACGGGACTATTGGACAGACCAATCCCGATGATGCAGTTACAAAATTGCAAGAATTTATAAAAGATAATTATGTTCAAAAATATCCGGGTTTAAAAAGTATTTCTGAGCAAACATATTCTGATAAAAAAGAATTTGATGCATCAATTAAAAATGCTTTGACAGAATGTTACGAATGTTATTTTAAACCAATTGTATGGGATACTGTTTTGAAATTTGTGGAAGATGAGAAAATCTATCTCTTTGAAATTTACAGTAAAGATTTTTCGGATAAAAAAGGAATAAAAAGCAAGAATAGCAATATTAATCTTCAAACCAAATATTGGGAGCATATTTTTCAGGATAACAGCACTATTCAACTAAATGGTGGAGGGGAACTGTTTTTTAGAGAAAAAGTCAATCTGCAAAAAAATGACAAAGCAATACATCCTGCCAATATACCAATCAAACGAAGAATTGATGGTAAAACTGAAAGTCGTTTTTCTCATGATATAATCAAAAATAAGCGATTTACAACAGATAAATATTTCTTTCACATTCCAATAAAAATCAATTATAGGGCTCCATCAAGAGTAAATATTAATGAAAAAGTTAACAAGATGTTTATCCAAGAAGATGATATTCTGTTTCTTGGCATTGACCGTGGCGAAAAGCATTTGATTTACTATTCTCTAGTAGATGTCGAAGGTAAGATTATAGAGCAAAATCACTTTGATATTATCAACGAGAAAGACTATTTGCAGGAAATAAATAAAGCAGCTAAAAGGCGAAGAGAAAAGCAGGAAAACTGGCAGCAAAAGGGCAACATCTCAAACCTGAAAGATGGCTACATTTCATTGGTCATTCACGAAATCATTCAAAAAATGAAAGACAAGGATGGTAAATTTAAACCAACTTTTATCGTATTGGAAAATTTGAACAAAGGATTTAAACGCAGCCGTCAAAAATTTGAACAACAGGTATATCAGAAATTTGAATTAGCCTTGGCAAAAAAGCTGAACTATCTTGTTGATAAGAAAGCTAAAATGGGAAAAATCGGCTCTGTGGCTAAAGCCTTGCAACTTACACCGACCGTTGAGAACTATCAGGATATTGAAAACAGGAAGCAACTTGGCATTATGCTTTATACCCGTGCTAACTATACTTCTGTGACCGACCCTGTAACAGGATGGCGAAAAACCATCTACCTGAAAAAAGGAAAAGAAGAAGATATAAAGAAGCAAATTCTAAATGCTTTTTTAGAAATCGGTGTGGACAAACAAGGAGATTATTTCTTTCAATATATTGATGAGAACACCAAAAAAATCAGGGTGTTATGGTCAGGCAAAGACGGAAAATCACTGGAACGATACAGGGGAAGGAGAGGAAAAGATAAAAACGAATATATCGTTGAATCTTATGATGTAAAAGACCTGTTAGATAAGTTGTTTATAGATTTCGATAAATCTATATCCTTAAAAAAACAGCTCGGATCAGGAAAAGAATTGTCTAAAGTTAATGAACATACTGCCTGGGAAACATTTCGTTTTGTAATAGACATTATTCAACAAATCAGGAATTCCGGGGATACGACAAAAGGGCAGGATGATAATTTCTTACATTCTCCGGTAAGGAATGAAGAAGGTGAACATTTTGATTCCCGTAAGTTTGAAAAACAAGAAAATCCAAATTTGCCCAAAGATGCTGATGCTAACGGAGCATATAATATTGCCCGAAAGGGGATAGTAATGTATGAGCATGTTATGCAGTGGATAAAAGACGGTAAACAAAAGTTTAATAAATATAGTGATTTGGATTTATTCATTTCAGATAAAGAATGGGATATGTGGAACTTAGATAGAGTACAATGGAAAAAACAATTACAAAGCTTTGCTTCTAAAAAATTGAAGGAAAATAAGCAATAACAAATGGAATCCTACATCCCCATATCATTTTTGAATGACTTTATATTCTGCCCAAGGTCAATTTATTATCATCAGTTATACAGCACTTACAAGCAAAGCACTTATCAACAAAAACCACAGCTTGCCGGAAAAGCTGCCCACGAAAGCATCGACAGTAAAACCTATTCGAAAAGCCTTGATGTTTTAATGGATTACGAACTTTATTGCGAAAAATATAAACTACATGGCAAACTCGATGTTTTCGACTGTAAAACCGGAATACTGACCGAACGAAAACGAAGCATAAAGCAAATTTATGATGGTTATGTGTTCCAGGTTTATGCTCAATATTTTGGCTTGCTGGAAATGGGATTTAAAGTTAAAAAAATCAGGATTCACGACCTGGCTGCAAACAAAAACTACCCTATTCCATTGCCCGAAGAAAATCCTGAAATGTTTTCAAAATTTGAACAATTGATTGAAAACATCAACAATTACGATTTAGAATTTTCAGAAATAACGATAAATCCTGAGAAATGTAAAAACTGTATTTATTCAAACCTATGTGATAAAGCTGAATTATGTTAAGTAAACCTGACTTTCTATTTAAAAATGTTGTTCTTGTGATGACAAAGAACAAAGAAAAACTTTCATTTAAAAACGATAATCTTATTATAAAAAATGATGAAGACAAAATAATACTTCAAAAAACCTGCTACCGGATTTTTTCACTTTGGATAGTTGGTCCTTTCCTAATTACAAGTGGACTTCTTGAAAGAGCAATCAAATTTGGATTTTCGATAGTGTTTTTTAGTTTTTCATTTAAATATATTAATGCCCTTAATGTGAAAACCGAAGGCAATGTTTTGCTAAGAAAAAAACAATATGAAAGCAAAGACTGGAATATAGGCAGGTATTTGGTTGATAATAAAATTAAAAATCAAACATTGTTACTTAAGTCGCTTAGGAGCAAATCACAAAGTTGTAAGGATAATATCGTAAACCTTGAAAAATTAAATGAAATAGAATTATTCGATGCAAAAAACTTGCATGAAATAATGGGAGTTGAAGGAGTTGCAAGCAGGATATTTTTTGGAGAATTCTTTACTCAACTAAATTGGATTGGACGAAAACCAAGAGCAAAAATTGATTCAACAAATGTGCTTATGGATATTGGCTACACACTTTTGTTTAACTATATTGAAGGAATGTTAAATCTTTATGGTTTTGATGTTTATTGTGGATTTTATCATAGGTTTTTTTACCAGCGAAAATCATTAGTTTGCGATATGGTTGAACCTTTCAGATGCATTATTGATAAACAAATAAGAAAAGCTCACAATCTTGGACAAATTAAAGCAGAGGATTTTCAAAGCTACAAAGGTAAATGCCTGCTTCCCTATAAAAATTCTAAGCCATACTTGAAATTTCTTACAGAATCAATTTTAAATGAAAAAGAAGAAATATTTCTTTATATCCAAAGTTTTTACCGAGCTTTTATGAACAATAAACCAATAAAAGAATATCCAATATTTACAATAAAATAAAAAAAACATGCTATTAGTTTCTTATGATATCAGCAACAATAAACTAAGAACCCGTTTCTCAAAATATCTTAGTAAATATGGTTATCGACTACAATACTCGCTTTTTGAAATTAAGAATAGTGAGAAATATCTTATAAATATTCAAACTCAAATAAATGAGTATTTCTCAAAACATTTTGAACAAAGCGATAGTGTAATGATATTTCAAATGAGTAAAACTTGCAAGATTACAAAATATGGTTATGCAAAAAATGATGATGAAGATTTAATAATTGTTGGATAAAATTCATATCTTTGAACAATGTAATTTTATTAAAAATTGCAAACCTTAGTCTTGAAAATTTTTAGCTATTCAAAATGTGTCAAATTGACAAAATATTAGTAATTTTTAAAGGAATGTATCCAATTATTGCCAATTTAATGCAAATTTGACTTGTTAAGGATTTAAACGACTAATTAAATTTCTACTATTGTAGATTTGAATTCACTCCAATAGCTTGGAGAAATTTAAACGACTAATTAAATTTCTACTATTGTAGATTCGAGATTCTTAATTGTGTCAGTCATAATTTAAACGACTAATTAAATTTCTACTATTGTAGATACCCATCACATTCTGCAGGCTGCAAAATTTAAACGACTAATTAAATTTCTACTATTGTAGATTAAGCACGTTGAAGGAAAAGGAAATTATTTAAACGACTAATTAAATTTCTACTATTGTAGATACAGGGGACATGTCAGGAACTTCTGCATTTAAACGACTAATTAAATTTCTACTATTGTAGATATTACGTAGAAAGGTTTAAGAATACATTTAAACGACTAATTAAATTTCTACTATTGTAGATGAATTTCTTTATTTGCTGTTTCTAAGTCAATTTAAACGACTAATTAAATTTCTACTATTGTAGATTACTCACAGGGTGATGATGTCTATTTGATTTAAACGACTAATTAAATTTCTACTATTGTAGATAATGGTTCTTTCAGAATATCTAAAATAATTTAAACGACTAATTAAATTTCTACTATTGTAGATAATATTCGGAATCCACTCATTAAAAATTTAAACGACTAATTAAATTTCTACTATTGTAGATTAAGAATGACCCTCTGAAAAAATTAAAATTTAAACGACTAATTAAATTTCTACTATTGTAGATAAGCTCCAAGTCCATCAGTACCATTATATTTAAACGACTAATTAAATTTCTACTATTGTAGATTACAAATGGAAAGAAGATATCCATCAGATTTAAACGACTAATTAAATTTCTACTATTGTAGATTAGTCTTGGTCAGGAATAGTAAATCGTCTAAACGACTAATTAAATTTCTAAATTGTATATCGGATTTTGGAAATAACCCTTCCAGAGTTTTAAACTCTGGAAGGGTTCTGATTTTAATGGAAATATAATTATTTAGCTATAACAAAAAGTCATTACTAAGACGAACGCCTGAAGCAATCTGTTAAAGTTTGTTGCGGAGCTTATTCAAAGAGATTGCTTCGCTCTGCTCGCAATGACGTATAAAAAACCCTACGAGGATTTAATACCTCGTAGGGTTTTTTAGAAAAATTATTCAATATTTTAAACTTGTTTAATTAATAGTAAAAATACTTTTGGTCAGTATCTTCATAAATACCATTAGGAGATTTATAGGTAGCAGTAACACGATAAGTAATTTTTCCTTTTGAAGGAGGTCCGGGAACGGTAATAATTGAACTGCTTGTAAGTTGTCCATTTACGGTTTGAAATAGCTGTGTTAATCCTGCAGCATTAGGGCTCCAGAAAAAACTTCCACCAGTGCTGTCCGCAATAGTTTTTAATGAAGTAGTGTCGGGATTAACACCATATCCAACAGTGAAAACAGGTATTTGTTTTGTTATTGAAGTCAATAATAATGAGTCCAACGTTAATGGAGTTTGATTATTTTTTCCATCAGTAAATCCGATAACAGAAGGGAGATATGTAGGATTATTGGAGGCTAATGTGTTAACATCATTCATTCCTTGAATAATTGCTCGATAGAGTGCTGTTGATCCATGACCGGCGAATGTGGTATCTGCTAAACCAGCAAATAGTAGTTGAGGATTACTTGTTAAAGGAACTGTTGTTTGAACAGTTGTACTGAATTTTAATATTTCGCATTGGTCATAGGGATTTTTCATCGTAATGAAAGATGAGATGGCATTTTCCATTGAAGGAACAGCTATAGTATCAGTATACATGCTTCCACTATAATCCATAGTTAAAGCAGTAATGATAAGTGATGGAAGTGATAAGGGACCAATAGCTTTGATTGGTGTTATCACACCATTTGCATCAATCATTTCCATATAAAAATCTTTTACAGATAGATTTTCTATGGGTCTATCCTTTTGGTCAGTAACACTGACAAAAAGATTGACACCACCTTGCGGATTTTCAACTATACGTAGTATTTTGGTGTTAATTGAAGTTACATCAAAACCAGTTAATGGTACCTGAAGGTACTCATCTTTTTTACAAGATGTAAACACAATAGCAATCATAAAAAAGACTGCCGATAGAGTAATAATAATTTTCTTCATAGGTATGATTTTATATAATTTAATTTGTAAAGATATGTAAAAACTTATCATTTAGCAAATAATACTCTATCTTTTTTATTGACGGATGAAAACATTACTCGAAAATAACCTTACGAGGGTTTCAAATTCTCGTAGAGTTTAGTAAAAGAAGTTTTTTGGAATAAAAAAAACTCTTTATAAAAGAATAAAATTTATAAAGAGTTTTTG
>CAYLPA010000062.1:0-4907 GCA_964385385.1 uncultured Saprospiraceae bacterium
TCTTTTCAACAGGGGAATTTGAAGCTGTATCTAATTGTTCAAAAATTGAATTTTGACTTATATATTCAGGGATAATATCTTTCATTTTCTTAACAATTATAAAATTATCCTTTTTATTTAGTAATTGTAATAATTCATCAACTTCTTTTGATACAACTTCAGGAACACATTCTTTATCTTTTGCAATCATAATCTGAGGATGATAAGTAGGCAGTGTGTTTTCTTCATTGTTAAGCAATTCTTCGAAAAGTTTTTCGCCGGGTCTTAAACCGGTATAAACAATCTGAATATCTTTGCCTAAGGTTAATCGTGAAAGTTTAATCATTTTTTTTGCTAAGTCAACAATTTTCACTGATTTGCCCATATCAAAAATAAAAATTTCACCACCGTGTCCCATAGTTCCGGCTTCGAGAACTAACTGACAAGCTTCTGGGATTGTCATAAAGAAACGCGTAACTTTCGGGTGCGTAATAGTAACTGGTCCGCCAGTTTCAATTTGTTTTGTAAATAAAGGAATTACTGAACCATTTGAACCCAGAACATTTCCAAAACGAGTAGTAATAAATCGAGTCTCACTTTTACTATTAAGAGATTGAGCGTAGATTTCAGAAATTCTTTTGGAAGCACCCATAACACTAGTAGGATTAACAGCTTTGTCAGTTGAAACCATAATAAATTTCCTAACCTTAAATTCAACGGACAAATCTGATACAGTTTTTGTTCCTTCAACATTGGTAAGTGTTGCTTCAACGGGATTATTCTCCATCATAGGAACATGCTTGTAAGCGGCAGCATGATAAACAATATCAGGCTTGAATTTTTTGAATATCGATTTCATCCTCGATATATTACAAATATCACATAGAATTATTTTATAATTTATCACATTAGGATTATCAATTAATTCTAATTCTAATTGATATAAAGGTGTTTCTGCCTGATCAATAAGAATTAATTTTTTTGGTTTAAAATTTAATATTTGCCTGACTAATTCACTACCTATCGACCCTGCAGCACCAGTAATTAAAATAGTTTTTCCTTTTAATTCTTCCTCAATTTTTTCTTTGCTTAATTTTATTTCATCACGTTCGAGTAAATCTTCAATATTAATTTTTTTTATCTGCTTAAAACTCAATTCTCCATTAATCCAACCACTAACAGGAGGAACATTAAGAACTTTTGTATTATACTCCAAGCAAGTTTCAATTATTTCTTTTTTTCTAATTGCATTTAAATTATTAACCGATAAAATTATATGAGCAATAGTATTAGTTTTTAAAAGTTTCTCAAGGGATGTTGATTTATAAATTTTAACATTCTCAAGCTTTTTACCAATTTTCTTATTATTATCATCAAGAAAACCAATAACTTTATATTTTGTTCCTGCATCTCTGTCTAAAGCCCTTTTGGTTATCACTCCTAATTCACCGGCTCCAAAAATTAAAACATTAGTTTTGTTTTTAGTTGGATTTTTAAGCTCCAAAAAAGTTATTTTAACAAGAACTCTGTATGATGTAACTCCAAGAATAGTTGTAATGAAATCAATTATTATTATCGAAAAAGGAATAAAATATTTATCATTAATAAAATAATACGAAACAAAATTAGTGATAACAAAAAACACACTTCCTAAAGTTATTACAAAAAACATTCTAATTACATCCTGAGTGCTTGTATATCTTATTATACCTTTATAAGTTTTTGAAATTAGAAAACTAACAGTCCTAATAATAATAATATATACAAATATTTTAGGAAGCGGTAGTAATTCAATCTCCGGAATAGAAAAATTAAATCTTAACATATACGCCATAATCACAGAAAATGCAATTATTAAAATGTCAAAAATTAGTATTAATATTGGTGGTATGTTTTTATTTAAAAAGTCCATATTACAATAAATTTAGTTTTCAAAATTATAGAAAATTTCTATAAAGAATAAATTTCATTGAAATTAAAAATAGAAAACTGGATTTTAATATTTTATAATCTCATTTTTTCTTAATTTTGACGAATCAAAAAAACAAAGAAAAAATGCAATTAGAAGTATGTTATTCCCCTGCAATGTTTCATAAATATGAAAACAAAGAAAGTATTATAGTAGTAGTAGATATTTTCAGGGCAACATCTGCAATAGCAACAGCATTTGATAATGGTGTTGAAAAAATTATTCCTGTTGGAACTCTTGATGAAGCCCGAAATTACAAAGACAAAGGATATCTTATTGCTGCCGAACGAAATGGTATTGTCCTTGATTTTGCTGATTTTGGAAATTCTCCTTTCAATTTTATGGGTAAACATCTTGATGGAAAAACAATTGTTTATAGTACAACAAACGGAACTCAGGCAATAAAAACTGCATCAAATTGCTATAAGGTTGCAATTGGTGCATTTATTAATCATACCGCTGTTTGTAATTGGTTGGAAGCTCAGAATAGAGATGTTATAATTCTGTGTGCCGGATGGAAAGACAGATTTAATTTTGAAGATGCAATTTATGCAGGAGCAATGGTTGAAACTCTTTTAAAAAGCGGAAAATTTGAAACAATTTGCGACTCAGCATTATCTTCAATGGATTTGTGGAAACTTGCAAAAACTGACCTTATGGCTTATAAAGAGAAGTTTGCCCATAGACATCGCATGAAAAGACTAAAAATTGATGATGTTATAGAATACTGCCTCACCTTTGATAAAAACAATGTAATTCCAATTTACAATAATGGATATATTAGTGATATTAATTCTTTAAAATAAATTTCAAAATTATTATTATAAAAATTATTAACTTTCGAAAAGGCTATTGTTACATTTTTAAGATGGTCAATTAAAAAATCAAATTTTTATTCTATGAAAATATTTACAAAAACTTTAACAATAATTACTATGAGTATTTTATTATTCTCTTGTAGCTCAAACGATAGTGCAAAAAAAACAGAGCAAAAAAAAGATGACTTTAATTATAATGTTGAAAAATTTGCCGATTTAAGAATTATGAAATATCGAGTTTCGGAATTCGACAAATTGACTTTAAAACAAAAGGAACTAATTTATTATCTTAGTCAGGCAGCAATTGCCGGCAGGGATATTATCTTCGACCAGAACTACAAACACAACCTTTGTATCAGAAGAACTTTAGAAGATATTTTTGAAAATTATAAGGGTCAAAGAGATTCCGAAGATTTTGAAAAATTCATGGTTTATCTTAAAAGAATATGGTTTTCAAATGGAATTCATCATCATTATTCTACAAATAAATTCTTACCAGATTTTTCAAAAGAATATTTTGTTGAATTGATAAAAAACTCCGAAGGTGCTAATTTTCCACTTCAGGAAGGTGAAACAATTGAACAACTAATTGAAAAGTTAACACCTATTATGTTTGATTCTACTATTGCTGCTGTTCGTGTTATCCAAAATCCCGATATTGACATGATAGCAAATTCAGCAAATAATTTTTATGAAGGAGTAACTCAAAACGAAGTAGAAACTTATTATGAAGCTATAAGCGACAAAAGCGATGACACTCCCCTATCCTATGGCTTGAATTCTAAGCTTATTAAAAAAGATAATGAAGTCTCTGAAAAAATTTACAGACTTAACGGAATGTACTCTTCAGCAATAAAAGAAATTGTTTTTTGGCTCGAAAAAGCAATTCTTGTTGCAGAAAATGATAAGCAAAAAATTGTTATAGAAAAATTGGTTGACTATTACGAAACCGGCGACCTTGAAACCTGGGACGAATATAATATTCTTTGGATTGATGATTTGGACTCAAGAATTGATGTTGTTAATGGATTTATTGAAGTTTATGGTGACCCATTAGGAATGAAAGCTACTTGGGAATCTGTTGTAAATTTCACAGACCTTAATGCTACAAAAAGAGCTACAATAATAAGTGAAAATGCACAATGGTTTGAAACTAATTCTCCTGTTGACAAGCAATTTAAAAAAGAAAAAGTTAAGGGGGTTTCTGCAAAAGTCATTACTGTTGCTCATCTTGGTGGGGACTGCTATCCCTCCACTCCTATTGGTATTAACCTACCAAATGCCGACTGGATAAGAAAAGATTACGGCTCCAAATCTGTAACGATGGAAAATATTACCTATGCTTATAATCAGGCATCTATAGGAAATGGTTTCCTTGAAGAATTCGCTTATTCAAAAGAAGAAAAAGAATTAGCAGAAAAATATGGTTTTATTGCAGGTAATCTTCATACTGATTTACATGAATGTCTTGGTCATGGTTCTGGGAAATTATTGGAAGGTGTTAGTGTTGATGCTCTAAAAAACTATCATTCTCCTCTTGAAGAAGCCCGTGCCGACCTTTTTGCACTTTATTATATGATGGATAAAAAAATGATTGAACTTGGGCTTATGCCAAATTTAGATGTAGCTAAAACAGAATATAACAGTTATATCAGAAACGGACTTATGACGCAATTAACGCGAGTTGAATTAGGAAAAGATATTCAACAGGCACACATGCGAAACAGGCAATTAATTGCAAGATGGTGTTATGAAAAAGGCAAAAAAGATAAGGTTATTGAAAAGAAAATTATAAATGATAAAACTTTCTTTATTATTAACGATTACACAAAATTAAGAGAATTGTTTGCCGAATTGCTTGCCGAAGTTCAAAGAATAAAATCCGAAGGCGATTATCAAGCAGGTAAAACATTGGTTGAAACTTATGCCGTGAAAGTTAATGCTAAATTACATAAAGAAGTCCTTGCTCGATATAAAAAATTAGACCTTGCTCCCTACGGAGGATTCGTTAATCCTGTTTTTGTTCCTATTATGGAGAATGAGAAAATTGTTGATATAAAAGTTGAATATCCTGAAGACTATGCCGAGCAAATGATGAAATATTCTAAAGAACATTCTTTTTTGCCGACTTATAATTAAAA
>CAYLPA010000062.1:5007-13913 GCA_964385385.1 uncultured Saprospiraceae bacterium
AGCAAATGATGAAATATTCTAAAGAACATTCTTTTTTGCCGACTTATAATTAAAATTTTATATTGTTAATTTTTTATTATTTGCGGTTTATAAAGAATAAAAATTATTGACACCTGTTTATACAATCAAATATTTCATCTAAAGCTTCTTGCTTTAAAGAATAATAAGTATTTTTTCCAACTCTTTTTGATGCAAGAATACCTTTATCTTTAAGCATATTCAAATGGTGTGATGCAGAAGGTTGCTCAATATTTAATATTGTGTAGATTTCAGTAACGTTCATTGATTGATTATCTTTCAATAATTCAATTATTGCAATTCTCATTGGATGAGCCATTGACCTTAATCTGTTAGCTACTTTATCCAATTTATCAATATCAATTTCAGTATTTCCCATAATAATTTTAAATTTTTGTAAATGTATTAAAAAATATATATTAAATTCAAAAATATTTTAATTTATATATATTATGTCATAAGGTTGATAAAAAGCCAATTAATTAAATTCATTAAACACTAAGAGAACATAATAACTTTAAAGCTTATTTTATTCGTTTAGTATTTATATTAAATCAGTAAAAAAAATAAAAAATTACTCATCAGATATTTGAATAAGGAAAGGGAATAAGAGAGCATTAGTCATTGCTGACAAATAACTTAAGTTTATTTTCCTATCTATATTTGCAAAAAAAAATTAAAAATCATTACATTTATCAACACATTTCAAGATTCTATCAAGAGAAATTTGCTTTAAAGAATAATAAGTCTTTTTCCCAGCTCTTCTTGATGCAAGAATTCCCATATTTTTAAGCATATTCAAATGATGAGATGCAGCCGGTTGTGCAATGTCTAAAATTTTATAAATTGCAGTAACATTCATTTCTTCTTTTTCTTTCAGCATTTCAATAATTGTAATTCTAATTGGATGGGCAAGAGATCTAAATCTTATTGCAACACTTTCCAATTTGTCAATATCAACTTCAGTATTTTTCATAATAATTTTAATTTTTTGTAAATGTATTAAAAATATATTAAATCCAAAAATATATGAATATATTTTTCATTAGTAAATATTTTAATTTATATATATTATGTCATAAGGTTTATAAAAAGCTAATTACTTAAATTCATTAAACAAAAGAGAATAAATAACTTTAAAGCTTATATTATTCGTTTAGAACTTATTTTAAAGGAATTTCAGAAAAATAAATTACACAAAAGATATTTGAAAATGAAAAAGGAATTAAGAAGCATTCGTCTTTTCTGACAAATAACTTAAGTTTATTTTCCTATCTATATTTGCAATAAAAAAAATTAAAAATCATTGCATTTATCAACACATTTCAAGATTCTATCAAGAGAAATTTGCTTTAAAGAATAATAAGTCTTTTTCCCAGCTCTTCTTGATGCAAGAATTCCCATATTTTTAAGCATATTCAAATGATGAGATGCAGCCGGTTGTGCAATGTCTAAAATTTTATAAATTGCAGTAACATTCATTTCTTCTTTTTCTTTCAGCATTTCAATAATTGTAATTCTAATTGGATGGGCAAGAGATCTAAATCTTATTGCAACACTTTCCAATTTTTCAATATTAATTTCACCATTTTCCATAATAATATTTTTTTTATAAAGTGTAAAGTTAATAACAATATATGTTAAATCCAAATCTATATGAATATATTTTTATGAGTCATTTAATATATTTTAACTTTCATTGTGTTCCAACACTTAAAAAGTCCAGTTTTATAAAGGACTTTAGATAAATTAGTATAAAAAAATTATTTTAAAACAATTTTTTTATTTATAATTGATTTATCATTTATTATTCTAATAATATATATTCCTTTCTGATATCCAGACAGGTCAATATTAATTTTTGATTCTGATGTTCCTTGGATTGAACTAAGCATTTGTCCGTTCATATTAATTATTTGTAGTTGTTTTATTCTTTCAGGATTTTCAAATTCAATAGTGATTATTTTGTCTGTTGGAATTGGATAAATTTTAAAATTAATATCATTTTGATTCTCATTTATTGAATTATAGTATAAACTTATAATAATAGTATCAGAGGTTAGACATCCGAAACTATCAATCACAATAACACTAACAGTATCTATCCAATAAGGAAACATCGTAATATCAACTCCGGTAACTATTATTGTTTGAGTTGTATCTCCAGTCGACCAGATGTACGAACTAAATCCAACTCCAGCATCTAATAATATACTTAATGAATCATACATAAACATTGTATCTTTACCAAGATTAACAACAGGAGAACTAACATTAACTTGAACACTATCTTTCCACCAGCAATTTATATGACTTGTTACAGTAACTTGATATGTTGTTGAAATACTTGGATTAACAGTTATTGATTGTGTTGTAGCATTATTACTCCATAGATATGCAAAATTAGGATTTGTATAATTATGTGTGCCAAGATTCACAAAATAATCTTGGGGATAAACAATCCATTCTGAACTACTGCTATCTATTCCTGCTATTAAATTCCAATTTCTCTTAGGTGAATAAACTTCAGGTTTTCTTACGAGTGTATGATTTACAGTAGCATTAGTAACACCAGCAACATTCCATCCTATACCCGGGTCATTAGGATATTCACCTATATAATCAAGTACTTTCACATAAACTATATTGCTATTAAAAGTTATTGTATCAGTTTGTGAATTATCTGTAACAATTTTAGCAAGAGCACGCATATCATCTCCGTTAAAGTTTGCAATATATGAATCTGTTGTATCAGCAACAGCCAGAATGGAAGAATTTGCACTTGGATGAGCAATTACATAAACATCGCCTGCCAATAATATTCCTGCCAACTGGTCAACATATTCATCAAGTGGTCCTCCATTTGTATTTTGTAGGATAAGGTAATTACTTAAATCAACATCCAAACCTGTTCCGTTATAAATTTCAAAGGCTTTATTATAACTGGAACCTTCAATGTATTCTGAGAAGAATAGATTATTTCCTGTTGCATAAATTAAAGCAGAATCTCCATTACAAATTGTAGTCGTTCCAAATGCCTTTAGCTCTAGTGAAGGAAGTAAAGTAATATTTATTGTATCAGTTCCGGAACCTCCATTTATTGTGTTAATTATTACAACATAAGTACCTGATTCAACTGGAATATAATATGGTGTAGTTGCAAGAGTGTCATTATTAGGAAGGCTTTTCCAAATATATGAAGAAACACCAATGTTAGAGTGATAAACAGGAATTGTACTATATGTGCACCAGGATGTATCAAACCCAAGACTAACATAATAAGGGTCGTATATTTTTATATCATCAATAAACCAACCGGCACGATTTGTTGAGCCATCTGAAACGAGATTAAACCTAATCCTGACATTGTTAACTTTATAATCTTTTAAATCAAATTTTTCGTATTTCCACCATGTAGCATTGTCAGGAGTGGTATTTGAAGTTCCCCAAATAGAATAGGAATCTTCATGAAAATATCCTTTTGTTGCATAATCCAATGAATTGCCCAAATAAGCTGAGTCAGGCAAAACGGTATATGAAATTCCCCCATCGGTTGAAATTTCAACATAACAATAATCCCAATTTCCTTCAGTTTTTGCTATGTGATAAAAATCCAGATATGGATTCGATGAATTGCTTAAATCTAAAAGACCTGTTTCATGTAAAATATTTTCGTTAGTACTTGTGTGTGCATTATGTGCACATTGACTTTTTGAATGAAAGAAAGATGTTGATAACGTAAAATCAACATAATTTCCAATGGCATTATCAAAATTGGAAAATCCTAATTCAAAATCTTCACTTAAAGGCAGAGTTTGATAAGGTAAAATAATAACCGTGATTTCTGCTGAATCATTTGAAGTATCAGTGTCAACTCCACCATTAGGTTTTGTTGTCCATGCTTTTATTGTGTATTGGCCAGGAGTCGAAAAATTATAAACTCCTACCGGAACTGTATCCTTGTTTGTTTGAGGTAAGTTACCTGTCCAGGCATAATATGGTTGCATCATTGAATTAACCGACCATTGAATAGTGTCAGATGTCAAAGTTGTAGTTCCATAACAATTTAATCTTGCAGATAATGTTCGATTCCCAACTCCATTTCCTGAAATGAAAACATGTGTAATTCCTGCATCAAGAGCACCAAATGTTGGAGGAGAATAAAGATATGCAGTATCGCTTGTTGGGAAATTGCCAAGGTCAGAATAAAAAGTATTATCTCCTGCATTCATCCCAATTTCATTTGCATAATTTGTGGTTCCAACCACAGTGTTTTTGTAAATTACTTTAATTGTTTTATTCGATTCATGAAAACTAATGTATATGTCTGCCTTATAACCGGTAGAATCATAATCTGTATTGTAAGGAATAATGATTGTCAAGATTCTATTTGGAGCAGTACCACTTGATTTATATTTTATTGGGCTTTGAACTTCTCCATCGGTGTCGCCACCATAAGACAGAAATTGTCCATATAATGAATTACTCGATGGAATCTGTCCTGTTTGAGAGGCATGAGCCATCAAACCATCAAATCGAATAAATCCATTTGTTGATATTGTGATTGAATCATTTGTTGTATAGTTATTATCATAAACAGAAAAATTGAAAGGCCATGCTAAAAATGCAATTCCATCATCCATGGATCCACTACTTAGATTTAAAGTAAGAGAATTTGATGTGTCTGGTAATGTTTGCGAAGGAGCAGTTATAATATAATTCCACGAACCGCTTGCCATGACAGAACCCGATGATGATGGTGTAAAAAGGAATGCAGTGTCATTTGTTGGAAAGTAACCTAGATTGGAATAAAAAGTATTATCTCCGGAATTAATCCCTAAATAATTTGCATGGTGGATAGGGGAGCCAATCACAACGTTTTTGTATTGCATAAGAATAGAATTATTTACTTCATAAAAACTAATAAATATGTCAGCCTCATACCCTCCATTATTAGTAGGATTATAATCTGTGTTATAAGGAATTACAATTGTTAGTATTTGATTTGGAGTAGATCCACTTACTTTATATTTCATACTTGATGAAAATTTACCATCGGTATTACCACCATAGGACAAAAATTGACCATATTGAATATTAGGTATAGGAACGTATCGTGCAGATATTGAAATTAAATCATCAAACCTGATGTAACCATTTGTGTTAATTGAAATTGTATCATTTGTTGAATAATTATTGTCATATATTGAAAAGTTGAATGGCCATTGTAAATTTACTATTCCCTCATCTAACCAAGGCCATCCTAGATAAGGATTTACAGTAATTGCATTAGTAGTATCAGGTAAAATAACATTATGACCGCTAATAATGTAATTCCAAGAACCACCACCAGTAGCTAAAATGATTTGATTTACACTGAAGAAAAGTGCAAAAACTAAAATGAAATGCTTTATTGTGTTTTTTGTTTTCATAGGTTATGTTTTAATAATAAATTTATACTTATTAATTAATAACAAATTGTAACAAAGATAAAAATATATTATCAAAAACAAAAATGATTATTTTGTAAAATAATTTTAAGAAAAATTTTAATGTGAAGGAAATAATTTTAAAAAAAGTTTAAATCTGAAATGAATCTTCTATTTAATTTCTTTAATCAACTCATCAAAATCAAGCTGTTTTTGCTCACCGGTAGTCATATTTTTAAGAGTAATTTTTCCAGTTTCAATTTCTTGTGAACCTACAATCGCAACATAAGGAATGTTTTTGTTATTGGCGTAAGTCATTTGTTTTTTCATCTTAGCAGAAGAAGGATAAATCTCTGATTTAATGCCTACATTTCTAAGTTTTTCAAGAAGCGGAAGGCAGAAATTTTCTTCTTCTTTTCCAAAATTAACAAACATAAGTTGTGATGAAATTTCAGCAGTTTCGGGAAATAATTTCAACTCATTGAGAACATCATAAATCCTGTCGGCACCGAAAGAAATACCTACTCCTGAAACATCGGGCAAACCAAAAATCCCAGTCAAGTCGTCGTATCGTCCACCACCGCATATGCTGCCTATTTTAACATCCTTTGAAAGAACTTCAATAATTACTCCTGTATAATAATTTAATCCACGAGCTAATGTTAGGTCAAAATCTACAAAAGATTGAATATTCATTTTATTTACAAATTCAAAAATATCTTCTATCTCTCCGATTCCTTTCAAACCAATTTCAGAATCTTTTAATAATTTTTTTATAATTTCAATTTTTTCTTTTGGTGAACCACTAAGATTAATAATTGGCTGTATTTCTGCAATAGCTTTTTTATTAATGCCTTTACTTGATAATTCTTCATTAACTCCATCTAAACCAATTTTATCAAGTTTATCAATAGCAACAGTAATATCAATAATTTTATCAGCTTCACCAATTTTTTCAGCAATACCGCTAAGAATTTTACGATTATTAATTTTTATAATAACATCTAATTCTAATTTAAGAAAAACATCATCAATAATTTTCAACAATTCTGCTTCATTCAATAAAGAATTGCTCCCAATAACATCAACATCGCATTGAGAAAATTCCCGATAACGACTTTTTTGAGGATTGTCTGCTCTCCACACCGGCTGAATTTGATAACGTTTAAAAGGGAAAGTTAATTCGTTTCTATGCTGAACGACATATCTTGCAAAAGGTACGGTAAGATCATAAATGAGACCTTTTTCTGATACATCAAGAGAAAGTTTATTAGCATCAACATTTTTAAGGTCAATATTTGAATTTCTTATTTTCTTTAAAAAATCTCCTGAATTTAAAATTTTAAAAAGTAGTTTATCACCTTCTTCGCCATATTTTCCAAGCAAAGTTGAAAGATTTTCCATAGCAGGAGTCTCAATTGGAAGATAACCATAAAGCTGAAAAATATTTTTCAATGTACTAAAAATAATATTTCTTCTCGCCATTTCAAGAGGAGAAAAATCACGGGTTCCTTTTGGTATTGAAGGTTTTTGAGACATATTTTAAAAATTATTTAATATATATTTTATTCAAAAAGCAAAGTTAGGTAATTAAGCCCAAATTTAACAAACTTAAAAATATTGTTCGCACAAATTATTCAATCAACCTTCGCCTTATCCTTCGCCTTAGCCTTTGTCTTAGCCTTACAACCGAAGGAAGTCCGTAGGAGCCTTAGCCTATAAATAATTAATTCTTTCTAACTTTTTTCAAAGTCAATAAATTCATAGGATTGCTTCCTATTCCTTTAATATTTTTCTGAACAAAACGTAAGACCTGGTCATAATAAAGCACAATAACAGGAGCTTCCTCAATAATAATATTATCCATTTTTTGGTAGTAAACAAAACGCAAAGAATCGTTTACTTCTAATTGAGCTTTCTCATATAATTCATTAAATTCTGAATTTGAAAAGTGAGTATAATTAGGTCCTTCGGGACAGAAATTTTTACTATAAAACAAAGAGAGATAATTTTCTGCATCAGGATAATCGGCAATCCATGAAGCACGAAAAAATGGCAATTTTGATTGAGCCACCATTTCACGTAAAGTTGCAGGTGGACTAACATCTACTTTAACATTGAACCCAATTTCATTCAATTCTGCTTGAATATATTTACATAGGTCAAGATAAGATGATGTAGTAGAAAGTGTTATTTCCGGCAAATTGTCTCCATTAGGAAATCCTGCATCTGCCAGCAATTTTCTTGCTTTATAAGGAGAATAATAATAGCCATGCACTAAACTCGAATCGAAAGAGGGCATTCCTTTAGGAATAAAACCATTAACTGCGGGAGTCCCAATATTATTTCGAAGATAACGCATCATTTTAATCCTATCAAAACCATAATTCAAAGCTTGTCGTATAGCTCTAATTTTTAAAGGACTTTGTTTCAATATTTGACTCGAAGAATCTACGAGAATTCCAAGATATTCTGTGTTAAGATATGGTTGACTTATCAAACGAAATTTGTCTTTATACTTTGGATTTAATTTACCCTGACGCGTTAATAATTCATCTTTATAGCTTGCATCAATACCAGACATAAAGTCAATATTTCCTTTTACAAATTCAAGAAAAACAGATTGTTTATCAATAATAAAAGATATAGCTACAGCATCAAGATAAGGTAGTTTATGCTCACCATCTTTTTCAAAATAATTTTCATTTTTTAATAAAATCAGCTTTACACCTTCTTTCCACATTTTGAAATAAAACGGACCTGTTCCAATAGGATTTTTTCTAAAATCTTTTTTGTAAAATCCAACTGCTTCATGTGGAACTACAGAGCAATATTGCATGCTTAAAATTCCCAGAAAAGGAGGAAAAGGTTGATTTAACTTTATGCTTAAAGTAGAATCGTTTAAAGCGATGAAATAAAAGCCACTATCATTTTTAATATTATTAAATACCCATGCTCCGGGCGAAGCAACTTTTGTGTCAACAATACGATTAAAACTATATACAAAATCTTGGGCTACTACCCTCCTGCCCTTGCCATTTTCAAAGACATTATCATTGTGAAAATAAACATCATTTCTTAAATGAAACAAGTAATTTAATCCATCATCTGAAATTTCCCAGTACTTTGCAATGCATGGCTCAATTTCAAGTTTATCATTGAGTTGAACCAAACCATTAAAGATTTGATTTGTTGCCCAAATGTTTGCCTGATCTTTTGCAAAGGCAGGGTCTAAAGATGTGATTCCGGCGGACTCATTATACCTGAAAATATCTTTCCCATCAGTTGATTTAAACTTATCTGAACAAGAATAAAATAAAAATACTATTATTAGAAAAATTAAATATTTTTTCATCAATAATTGCCTTTAAAAATTCAAAATTAATTGAATTAATTTATTTAGCAATTATTTTAGTTTAAAACAAAATCCAATGGATTATTAACTTTAGTTTTAAGAAG
>CAYLPA010000063.1:0-7962 GCA_964385385.1 uncultured Saprospiraceae bacterium
AATGTTTAAATATGGAAAAATAATAAGGCACTCGTCTGGAGACGAGCGCCAGCTGGGTTTTTTAAAAATATAAAATATTGTTTTTATTAATGTTTAAACTGTGTGTCGGTTACAAGTTTTTCTTTAAATGGAAAGTTTTTTTCAAAATCATTTAAATCATCGGCTTGAGTTTCAAAAGCCTTATCTTCAAAAAATTTCCCTTGAATATTGACAAATCCATTATTTGTCAATTCGAGAGCCATGAATGGTTCAAAGTTCTGTCCATCTTTTGTTGTTATAAAAAATTCCTTTGCATTTTTAAAACCAAAACGATGATAATAATCCGGATTTCCAAAAAGAATCATTCCCAAATAACCTAATTCTTTTGCTACTTTAATAGACTCATTTATGAGTTGTGAACCAACTCCCTTATTTTGAAATTTGGGCAATACTGATATAGGTCCTACGCATAAAATCTCATGTTCATTATTCTGAGAATCTATAACTTTAGCTTTTGTTGATATTATGTGTCCAATAATTTCATTTTCAAAAAACGCAACACGGTCAAGTTCGCTTATATAGCTCTTAGTTTTTCTAATATTGTGCAGAATCAAATGCTCTTCGCATCCCGGTTTATATAAATTCCAGAACGCTTCCCTTGTAATATTTTCTGTCTGTGAAAAATCCTTTTTGTTAGTTTTTTCAATAAGTATCTTCATAATTCTTCTAAGATTTCTGTTTTGTTTTTACAATCTTTCAAAAGGCAGGCAGTCTGTAAACCCACGTTCATTATTAATTTTTGACAAAATTAAAGCTATTTAGGGGATTAAAAAATAAATTATGTTGGAAATTAGTGGTGAATAAATTTGGTTTTAATTGAGTATCACGATTGGCAACTCTTTACAGGTACTCGTTAAACGAGCGCCAGCTGGGTTCTGATTTTGAGTTCTATAGTAAAGTACAATAGCAAACATGGACTTATTGTTTTGTATTTGTCAACATGCTCTCAATTCATTGTTTTAAATCCGTTGTTTTATTTTATTATGATATGGATACATTTGTTGATTTCTATTAATTAAGCTGTTTGGCATTGCATGCACTATATAGCTGGTGCTCGTCTCCAGACGAGTGCCTTCAATATCAATAAGTTTTCAAGGACACAGACAAGCAAATAAAATCCTATAATGAATATTTATCTGACATTGAAATGCAAGATAAGAAATTTTTAAATGTTAATGTTTAAATATGGAAAAATAATAAGGCACTCGTCTGGAGACGAGCGCCAGCTGGGATATTTTGAGAATTTTTTTCATCTGTATAAATTTTATTTTAATGCAAAAGTAAATATATTTATTTTTTTTGAAAGATTATTTATTATCTCTTCGTATTCTTTAAAACGATGTTCTCTAATAGGTCTGATTTTGAGTTCTGTAGTAAAGTAAAATAGCAAACAAGGACTTATTGTTTTGTATTTGTCAACATGCTCTCAATTCATTGTTTTTAATCCGTTGTTTTATTTTATTATGATAGGGATACATTTGTTGATTTCTATTAATTAAGCTGTTTGGCATTGCATGCACTATATAGCTGGTGCTCGTCTCCAGACGAGTGCCTTCAATATCAATAAGTTTTCAAGGACACAGACAAGCAAATAAAATCCTATAATGAATATTTATCTGACATTGAAATGCAAGATAAGAAATTTTTAAATGTTAATGTTTAAATATGGAAAAATAATAAGGCACTCGTCTGGAGACGAGCGCCAGCTGAGTCTGTACCACCCCGTTCATTATTAATTTTGACAAAAATAAAGTTATTTAGGGGATTTTAAATAAATTATGTTGGAAATTAGTGGTGAATAAATTTGGATTTAATTGAGTATCTCGATTGGCAACTCTGTTAGTGCTATGCTAACCATCATTTGTAAGGAGTGCTTAAAATCAAATAGTTTACTTTGCAGTCACTAGTTATAAACAAACGCCTTTGGATTTTCAAAGCGTTACAATTTGTAACAGTTTGGTTACATTCTTTACAGGCACTTGTTACAAACGAGCGCCAGCTGAAACTTTTTTTTTAATTCAATATTTCTGTCTGCTTTTTAGTGAATACATCCCAAATACATTTCACCAAATCGTTCTTTTCCTTTTATCTTAATATCACTTGTGCAATTATCAGATATGTACAATCCTTTTTTGTCAACAATAGCTACACAATCTAATTGACTTTCCCATTCATCAGGGTGTGGTGGTGGGTTCGAGAAGAAATTATATCTTATTCCTGCCCACATCTCAAAACCAATTTCAATGTCCGTATCTGGGTCATATCCAGAATTACCTCCTACTTTTATTGTTTTATTAATTAATCCTAATGATTCTTTCAACATAATTGAGCAAGTGTGAGCAACCAAGTCAGCAAGCTGAATCCCTTTTATTTTTATTGAATCCTGCTCCAAATTCAACTTAACAGAATCAGAATCTAATGCTTCAATTATTAACTTATAATTTAAGTCGTTTTTGCTTTTAAAAATCCCTTGGTCAAGAAATATATTTAATTCAGATTTTAAATCTTCTTGATTATTTTCTATTAAGTTTATCAAAGCATTATTTGTTGCAAATTTAAACTCATTCTCATTTGGTGGAGATATTACTACAAAAATTCGTATATCACTAATCAGTCTTTTTAAATATTTACGAAGTTCTTTTTGTTCCGGATTCATATCCATTCGTAAGCGACTCTTAAATTCATCTTTATTAGGGTCAAGACCGCAAAATGAAATATACTCACAAATTATATCATTTAAATCCTTATCGGAATAAATGAAAGCTCCTAAATAAAATCCAGCTTCATGATGTTTCGAATCATCATAATATATATAACCGCTATTTTTCATTCGTCGTTGTTAATAGCCCATAATACTAGCTTAAACAAAACTATGCTAGCACTCATTTGTAACGAGTGCTTAAAAACAAACAGTTTATTCAAACTTTAATGATCTGATCTGAATAAAGGTAGAGCATTATCCATAAAATTCTCTTTAGTATTTGATAAATAGAAATAATAAGCATCTGCAATATTTTTCTTATGAATTGTAACAATCATGCAATATTTATAACCCTTACCAAATTCGCCATTCGGATTTAAATCAACAAAAGTAGAAGCTCCCCAATCAGCATTAAACTCATCATTAACGGCATTTGTTCCAAATATGGTAAACTCATAATCCTTGCCACCTGTAATATTTAACATTACTGTTTTAAATAATATTTTGTATTGTGAGTTTCTGAAATTCTTCTGGCTTTCTAGTTCATTTTTCAAATCTTCATTTGCATACTCTTTGTATGTTATTGGTCTTAAAGCATACCTAATTACATAATCTTTATCAGGGTATTTCAATGCAAACTCATAATTCATATCTGAATTATCAATTATTGTATCTTCTATAAATCCAACTGGTATCTCAATTGTCATTCCAACTTCATTGATAAAGGATTTAAATTCAATGAGATTTTGAGCAAAAATTAAATTCTGAGATGTCAAACTCAGTAAAATAATGAAAAGTAGTCTAAAATATCTCATTGTCTTCGTCTATTAATTATTTAATATTTATGCTAACGATCTTAATAAAATGCGTTGTTAATGATTTTTATTTTTTATTGTAACTAGTTACTTAATTTTATTTGTTAAATAGTACATTATCAGCTAAAAAAAAATACGATTGTACTAAACTTTTAAAAGCAGTCAAGGAGTTTTCAAATCCATCTTTTGTTCTTGATGTCATAACTATTATTATTCCAGTCTTGCCAGCGTCTATATAAGCCATTGCTTCAAAGTTTCCGTAAGACTTACCAGATAAATATTTTACTTGTGCTATTACACTATCTTTTATCACAATATCCTTTTCATCTGTTACGATTATATCATGATAATTCTTTTTAAAATTTTTAAGGTCATATTTTATTAGCTGTTCCAAAGTTTTATAAGCCCTATCATCCAAAGATGCTGTATTTGCATACATTACTGCTATTGCATCAGCCCATGTTTCTCCCTTTTTATAAAAAACCGCATGTAATCCCTGACTTACTCCAGATTCATTATCCAAAACCCATCCTTCGGGAGCTGTCAAACTAAAAGCATGATTTTTCCCGTATATTATTCCGGTATTCATATTGTTTTGACTAAATAGTCCAAGACTGGCCAATGTAAAAATCAATAATGCTAAAATATTTTTCATAGTACTTTATTATTTTGCAGATGTTAAATTTGCTACAATACTAGTATAAACCTAACTTCCGTTTATTTCCATTATATTTTAAATATCCAAAAGACTTAAAATTCTTATTCTTCTGGAATCAATATTAATTAATTTTCAACACCAAAAACTTTTTCCCCACCCAAAAACGTCATCAAAACTTTAGCTTTAAACAATTCATTTTCGGGAATAATCATAATATCATTTTCAAGGACAACAAAATCGGCAATTTTACCGGCTTCAATACTGCCCTTTTCGTTTTCTTCGAAACAACTTTTCGCAGCCCAGATTGTCATTGCTTTAAGAGCTTGTTCGCGTGTCAGTGCATTTTCAGCCTGGAACCCATTCTCTGGAAATCCTTTTTGGTCTTTTCTTGCTACTCCTGCATAAAAACCAAATAAAGGATTAATATCTTCAATAGGAAAATCGCTGCCATTAGGAAGCCATCCGTTTTGTTCCAGGAGTTTTTTATAAGCATAAGCTCCTTTAATCCTTTCGGCACCAAGACGAGTTTCAGCCCAATACATATCCGATGTAGCATGAGTTGTTTGAATAGAAGGAATAATGTTGTAGTCACCATAAAGATGAAAATCATTAAGATTAACAACCTGCGAATGTTCAATTCGCCAGCGTAAATCATTTTTTCCTTTTAAAACAGAAGCATAAATATCCAACATCATTCTAACAGCAGAATCACCAATAGCATGAGTGTTTACCTGAAAACCCAGTTTATAAGCCAATTTACACTTCTCTAAATAATAATCATAGCTTTCAGTAATAATTCCATAGTTGGCTGTATCGTCTGTATATGGCTCCTTAAGGCAAGCTCCCCGTGAACCTAAAGCTCCATCGGAAAATAATTTCATGGAACGAACATTCAAATAATCGGTTTTGTATTTGCCTTCGTTCATTTTTTCGATATTCTCATCAGTTACCAGCAACATTGCATAAATGCGAATTTTTAATTCTCCTGATTTATTAAGACTGTCAATCAAATTTATCCAATCTTTGCTTAGTCCGGCATCAACAATAGAAGTAAGTCCAACAGCAAAACAATCTTTTTGCGCATCTAACAAAGCTCTTTTCTTTTGAGTCAGATTTGCTTCAGGAACTTTTGATTTCATATAATCGGCAGCATTTTCAAGCAGTATGCCTGTGAATTCGCCATTTTTAAAAACAATTTCATTTTTTGAATATTTATCAAAATTCAGCTTTGCTCTTTTTATTGCTTCGGAATTTACAAGAACAGCATGTCCATCAATTCTGGTGAGCAAGACAGGTGTGTCAGGAAAAATGGAATCCAATTCTTTTTTGTCAGGGAATTCTTTTGTTTCCCAATCGTTTTGGTCCCATCCCCTTCCAACAATCCATTGGGGTTTACACTTTTTATTATGTTTTATTAAAATATCAAGAATTTCTTCAAATGATGTTGTGTTGACAAGATTAGCATTTTGCAGAAACATTCCATATCCATCAAAATGACAATGGGCATCATAAAATCCGGGGAAGACAATTTTTCCTTTTAGGTCAATAGTTTTTTCAGAATTATATTTTTTCATTATCTCATCATTGCTGCCAATAGCAATAAATTTCCCATCCTTTATAGCAAAACTTTCTACAATTTGCATAGAATCGTTTACTGTATAAATTTTGGCGTTGTGAACAATCAGGTCAACTTGCTCTTTTTTGGTTTTACATGCTGTCAAAACAATTAGGATAAAAGTTAGTAAATAGATTGTATTTTTTTTCATAATTTTAAAATAGTAGTTTTCTGGTAATCACTAATAAAAAGTATTTTTAACAAAAATAGAAAAAAATCAAAGATTTTGTCTAATAGTATTAAATGTTTTATTTATTTTTGTGCTCCAGAAATTACAAACCTTAAAATAAAAAGTATGAACAACAAAACCTTAAATCCAAGATTGATTTTTATTATTGCTGTTATCTTAATTGCTGCAATTCTACGGCTAATAATAAACATTCCTAACGTTACTCCTATTGCTGCAATGGCTTTGTTTGGTGGTGTGTTTTTCAAGAAACGCTATCTCGGATATTTAATTCCTTTGGCTACATTGTTTATTACTGATTTAATTATTGGCTTCCATAGCACAATAATCTATGTTTATGCTGCTTTTGCAATTACTGTATCAATTGGATTTCTTATTAGAAATAAACTTAATGTTTTTTCAGTTGTTGGTGCTTCTCTAGCTTCATCAATTTTGTTTTTTCTAATTACAAATTTCGGTGCATGGGCAAGTGGAATGGTTGGCTATCCAATGGTTTTTGCTGGTTTGATTGAAAGCTATGTTGCTGGAATTCCTTTCTTCAGAACTGAAGTTTTAGGAACATTAGTTTTTAACGGAGTTTTCTTTGGAAGCTTTTATTTTGCTCAACAAAGATTTCCTGTTTTAGCGAAAGCATAAAATAATCAATTAATTAGCAATACAGCTACTTCTACATTCGAAATTCTTTAATCGATATTCATTATTCTTTTTTAAAAATTTAATCATGATTTTAATATTGCGTCCCTATGGGACTTAATTGGGATTGTGTTACATTTTCTATAAATATTAAGTCCCTAACAGGACTAAACTCTGCTATTTTGATTTTTGTAACAACCATTTTTAAAATCAAACTTTATTAATAAAGGGATGCAGATTTTTTTATTTTCAAGTCCCGTTAGTAACTTACTAATCGACATTCTACATTCTTTAATCATTATTCGTCATTTTTAAATATCGAACTATCGAACACAGATGATGCGAAGCAAGTCCGTAGGATTTACGATTTTAGATTTTTTTGTCCCGTAGGGACTATATATTTATAGAAAAAATGATTGCAATGAAATTCAAGTCCCGTTAGGGACGTTATATTATTTAATGTCTTTTCTGTATGATTTAGCCATGATTTTTGTAACAACCATTTTAAAAATTAAACCTTATTAATAAAAGGATGCAGTTTTTTATAGTACGAAAAGCCAAAATTAATTCGACATTCGAATTTCGTTAATCGACATTCTATATTCTTTAATCATTATTCGTCATTTTTAAATATCGAACTATCGAACATAGATGAAGCGAAGCAAGTCCGTAGGATTTACGATTTTAGATTTTTTTGTCCCGTAGGGACTATATATTTATAGAAATATAATTGCAATTATGTTCAAGTCCCTTTAGGGACGTTATATTATTTATTGCATTTTGCGTATGATTTAGTCATGATTCTTGCAGCAACCATTTTTAATATTAAACCTTATTAATAAAGAGATGCAGTTTTTTTATAGTGCGAAAAAACGAAGCTACTTCGACATTCGAATTTCGTTAATCGACATTCTATATTCTTTAATCATTATTCGTCATTTTTAAATATCGAACTATCGAACATAGATGAAGCGAAGCAAGTCCGTAGGATTTACGATTTTAGATTTTTTTGTCCCGTAGGGACTATATATTTATAGAAAAAATGATTACAATGAAATTCAAGTCCCGTTAGGGACGTTATATTATTTATTGTGCTATCATTAAACGGGCCTTTGCCCCTTAAAATCTATCCAACACATCAAAAAAATAATTAAGCTTTTTTAACTAACAAAACAATAAATTAAATTAAAAAATTATTGGTAATTTTGTAAAAAATTAAAGCTATGGGATTTTTTTCAAGCGCATATAGAAAATCTAAGGAATACAACTACAAAGCAATGTATTATGATAAAGAGAAAGATGAGTTAAAAAAAC
>CAYLPA010000063.1:8062-13325 GCA_964385385.1 uncultured Saprospiraceae bacterium
GAATACAACTACAAAGCAATGTATTATGATAAAGAGAAAGATGAGTTAAAAAAACGAATAAGAAGAGCAAAATTAGATGATGTAAGCAATGATTCAGAAGAAGAAGAAAGCTCTTTTCACAAATTTAAAGGAAGATTTAGCGACTATTCCAATCTAAAGAAAAAACCAAGAACAAGTTTTGAGAAAATCCGACTATTAATAATCCTTCTCAGCGTGGTGATGATTATTATTATTTTATATCTTGTTTCGTATTTAACCATTTATATTATTAATAATGTCTGACCTAATTCGATTATTACCCGACTCAGTTGCCAACCAAATTGCAGCTGGTGAAGTAATTCAGCGACCTGCTTCGGCTGTCAAAGAATTGCTTGAAAATTCAATTGATTCGGGTGCTACTGAAATAAAAATTATTATCAAAGATGCTGGAAAAACATTAATACAAATTATTGATAACGGTTGTGGCATGTCAGAAACTGATGCCCGAATGTGTTTTGAACGACATGCTACATCAAAAATTAAAAAAGTAAACGATTTGTTTGCAATAAGAACTATGGGTTTTCGTGGTGAAGCTCTTGCTTCTATTGCTGCAATAGCTCAAGTTGAATTAAAAACTAAAAGAATTGAAGACGAACTTGCCACCTACCTTGTCATCGAAGGTTCTGTGGTGAAATCTCAATCGGCTTGCTCTGCTCCAAATGGAACTTCGATAGCAATAAAAAACCTGTTTTTCAATGTTCCTGCACGCCGAAATTTTTTAAAATCAAATCCTATTGAAACTAAACATATTTTCGATGAGCTTTATCGTATTGCAATTGCTCATCCGCAAATAAGCTTTGTTTTGTACGATAATAATAATGTTCGTTTTGACCTTGCTAAAGCAAATCTAAAACAAAGAATAGCAAATGTTTTAAGTAAAAATTATAGTGATAAATTGGTGCCATTAGAACAAAGCACAGATGTAATTTCAATATCAGGATTTATAGGAAAACCTGAATCGGCAAAAAAAACACGTGGTGAACAATTCTTTTTTGTTAACAATAGATTTATTAAACACCCCTACTTAAACCATGCTGTTGATAATGCTTTCGACGAACTAATTCCCGAAGGATTCCATCCTTCATACTTTATCTTTTTTGATATTAATCCACAAAAAATTGACATTAACATTCACCCTACAAAGACAGAAGTTAATTTTCAAGATAATAAAATCATTTATAATATTCTTAAATCAACGGTAAAACAATCGCTTGGAAAATTCAGCCTTACTCCTACTATTGATTTTAATGTTGAGCGAAGTTTTGATTATAAACCACCGCCAAAAGACTATCCTGTCAAGCAACCGGAAATAAAAGTTAATCCTGATTACAATCCTTTTGATAATAAACCTCTGACTGAAAGAGAAAGGTCGAATAAAGAAAACTGGACAAAATTGTATCAAAACACAGATAATAATTTTTCTGATTTTCCTAAATCACAAACTATTGAAACAACATCTTCGGAGCAACAATTGATTAGCAAGGAAAAGGAAAATATTGGAAGTTGCAATAATTTATTTCAACTCTCAAATCGTTTTATTCTTGCTAATGTAGAATCGGGTTTAATGCTTATCGACAAACAATTGGCTCACGAACGTATTTTGTATGATAAATATTTTGAAATGCTTAAAACTCAAAAAAACATTTCTCAGCAAGAACTTTTTCCCCAGACAATTGAATTTAATCCAAGTGATGCTGAATTGTTTGTGGAGTTAAAAGACGAAATTAAATTACTTGGCTTTGACATTAATGAATTTGGTCCAAATACTTTTATTGTTAATGGAGTTCCTGCAGATTTGCCCCACGAAAATGTTAAGGATTTATTAGAAGGAATTCTTGAAAATTATAAAAAGAATCTTATTGAAAACATACTTGATAAAAGAATAAATTTACTTCGTTCTTTGGCGAAAAAAATATCTGTAAAACATTGGCAAACCTTAAAAAAAGAAGAAATGCAGGTATTAGTCGAAGAATTGTTTAAATGTTCAATTCCTGAGACATCTCCTTCGGGAAAAAGAATTATTAAAATTATTTCTATTGATGAATTAAGTAATATTTTTAAAGAAAAATAAAATAGAAAATGAGCAGTCAACAATATAGACCAACTGGATTTAGAGTGTTACCGCCTGTAGTAAAAAACATACTAATAATTAATGTTTTGTTTTTTCTTGCAAGCATGGCTTTAACAAGGTTTAACATAGATTTATCCGATATTTTGGGCATGCACTATTTTGGTTCAGAAAAATTCAGACCTTATCAGTTGATAACTTATATGTTTATGCATGGTGGCTTTACTCACATTTTGTTCAACATGTTTGCTTTGTGGATGTTTGGCAATGTACTTGAAAATGTTTGGGGACCAAAACGCTTCATTATTTATTATTTAGTAACCGGAATTGGAGCCGTATTAATTCAATCATTAGTTTACTGGATTGAATTTTCACAAATCGAATCAGCTCTTGTTGCCTATTCAAATGCTCCTTCAATTGAGAGCTTTGAAATATTTATGAATGAGAATTTTAAAGGATTTTACAATCCTGCATGGTATAATGAATTTATGGGTTTTTGGAGCAACAATCCAAACAACTCTGAGATGGTCACTCAGTCATTGATTTCTGCCCGCAAATTAATTGAATTAAAAATGAACATTCCTACTGTAGGAGCCTCAGGTGCAGTGTTCGGAATTTTGCTCGCTTTCGGAATGATGTTTCCAAATTCACTAATTTATGTTTATTTTGCTATACCTGTAAAAGCAAAATGGTTTGTAATGATTTACGGTGCAATTGAATTATACTCAGGAATAGCAAACAATCCGGGAGACAATGTTGCTCATTTTGCTCATCTTGGAGGAATGATTTTCGGATTTTTTTTAATAAAATACTGGAATAAAAAAATTAATAAACCACAACATTTTAAACAATGAAAACTAATTCTATCATAAACCAACTAAAATTTTTCTATAAAAGCAATAAGACTTTATCTCTATTAATAATTGTTAATTTTGTTGCTTTAATATTAGTACGCTCAAATGTTTTCAACCTTTTTTACAATGTTTATTTATGCTATTTTGCAGGAAAACTATTTGTTACTTATCTTGATAATAAAAAACTTATAAGCACTTATATTTATGGAGCAATAGCAGGTGCTCTTATTTATTTATTGTTTTTTGGTACTAATAATTTTAATGGGAATATCTTTATTTCAATATCTGTAACTTCTGCTATATTAGCTCTTTTAGTTGCTATTGCCACATTTATTCCTAACTTTTCTTTAATGTTGTTTATATTTGGAAAAGTTAAACTAAAACATATTGCTATTGTTCTTGTGATTTTAGATATTATCACAATAAACCCTAAATATCCTAGTGCAAACATCTCTCATCTCGGTGGAATTTTATGGGGCTACTTTTCAATTTATTTACTTAAACACAATTTTGATACAAGTAAATTTTTGCACTGGTTTACAAAACCTAATACTAAAGTTAAAAAAGAAAAGCCAAAAGGAAGACCTGCTTCGGATGATGAATACAATAAAAACAAAAAAGTAAAACAAAAAGAAATTGATGCAATTCTTGATAAAATTTCCAAAAGTGGATATGATAGTTTATCAAAAAAAGAAAAAGAAACTCTTTTTAAAATGAAGAAGAAGTAGGCAGTTTGGAGTAGGCAGTAGGCAATAGGCAATTGTCAAGTTTACAAAAGAATTAAGAAAATAATTAATGGCAAAGAAATCAAAACATATATCATTTTTCGGAAGAATAGTTTTGTTTTTCAATTATCTTGCTGCACTTGCATTACTACTTAGCTACTCAGCATCATACATTAGTCCTGACACAATTTGGCCAATTGCTTTTTGTGGTTTAGCTTACCCATTCATTTTAATAGCTAATATTGTTTTTATTTTATTCTGGCTCCTATCTTTAAAAAAATATTTTCTAATTTCCTTAATAACAATATTAATCGGCTGGAATTTCATTGGCAAACACATTCAATTTAATTCCGAAGAAGAAGTTATTAAGAGCGATTCAACTTTAAGCATAATGTCTTTCAACGTTAAAGCATTTCATCATTTTAATTGGTTTAAAAATGTTGACACACCGATTTATAATGAATTTCGTGGTTTTTTAAAAAATCAAAATCCCGATATTATTTGCTTTCAAGAATATTATCAAAGGAATAAAACATTTAACATCACCGACACTTTATCAAAACATTTTAATCTAAAATATTATCATCTCAGTAAATATGAAAATATAAAAGACAAATATTTTATCGCCACCTTTTCAAAATATCCCATTGTAAACAGAGGAAAAATAATTGAAAGTGATTCTATGTATAAATGCTGCATCTTTACTGATATTTTATTTAGGGGAGATACGATAAGAATTTACAATATTCATCTTCAATCAATTCAACTTGGTTCTGAAGAATATTTGTTTACTGAAAATTATGATTTATTAAATATAGAAAAAGAAGAAACTGAAAGAATTAAAAAAGGCTCAAAAAAAGTTATAAAAAAACTTAAGAAAGCTTTTATTTTTCGTTCCAATCAATCGGAAAAGATTAAAGAGCACATTAATAATTCAGCTTATCCTGTTATTGTTTGCGGTGATTTCAACGACACACCTTCATCTTTTGCCTATCATAAAATATCTCATAAACTTAAAGATTCATTTGTTGAAAGCGGTAATGAAACAGGACAAACTTATGCCGGAAAATTTCCTTCGTTCAGAATAGATTATATTCTTCATAGCGATGATTTCAAATCTTCTAACTTTACTACTTATAAAGAAAATGATTTTTCCGACCATTTTCCAATTTATTGCAACATTAAATATTAATGCCAATCAAGGATTAAGAATATTTTTGCCACAAAGACACTAAAACACAAAATTTCACTAAGTTGTAATTTGTATTTATATATTTTCTTTGTGAATTTTTTTGAGTCTTCGAGCCTTAGTGGCTATAAAAGAATAAGTTAGAAAATTCAACCCTTGATTCGCATTATTAAAACGTTTTTATTTCACACTCAATATTTACATATCGGTTTTTAATATTTAAATAGTTTTGGAAATTGATTATTGATAAATTGAAATTTATTTGTTTTTTGGGATTTGTTTTTTGTTGTTTTAACTAAATTTGCAGTATTTTAAAATTACAAATCTATTTTACATTGTGGAATTCAAATTAACATCAGAATTTAAACCAACAGGCGACCAACCCGAA
>CAYLPA010000064.1:0-13167 GCA_964385385.1 uncultured Saprospiraceae bacterium
ATCAGAAAAATAAAAACTATTAAGTAGAATATGGTGAGTAAAGTTTCCAAATATTATAGAGTTGTTTTATTAATCAAAGGTAGAAAAATTTCTCGTTACTCGAAGCTCGTTGCTCGAAGCTCGTTTCTCGTTTCTCGTTTCTCGAAGCTCGTTGCTCGGCTCGCTTTGCCTATTGCCAATTGCCTACTGCTTACTGCCTACTTCCTAAAGTGACCAATAAGTTAAATCTTTAATGTTGTTCCTGTACAATCCTTTTATATCAATCAAAATTCCCTTCTCGCCCAATAATTTTTTAAAATCACTTTCTTTATAATCAAGATAAGGCTCATGACTAACGGCAACAACAACAGCATCATAATTATCTTTTGGATTTTCGATGAGACCAAATCCATATTCATGCTCTAATAGTTCCGAATTTGCATAAGGGTCAACAATATCTACATCTACACCAAATGATTTTAACTCATTAATTATATCAGCAACTTTTGAGTTTCTAATATCAGATACATCTTCTTTAAAAGTTGCTCCCATAACTAAAACCCTTGCTCCTAAAACATTTTTGCCGGCTGCAATGATTTTTTTTACTAATTGTTTTCCAATATATCTTCCCATTGAATCATTTACAAATCGTCCGGCACCAATAATTTGTGGATGATATTTTAATTCCTTTGCTTTATGTACCAAATAATAAGGGTCAACACCAATGCAATGTCCACCAACTAAACCGGGATAAAAATTAAGAAAATTCCACTTTGTTCCTGCAGCTTCCAGAACTTCATAAGTGTTAATTCCTAATCGGTTAAAAATAATTGAAAGTTCGTTCATAAATGCAATATTTACATCTCTTTGAGTATTCTCAATAATTTTAGCAGCTTCAGCAACTTTAATTGATGATGCTCTATGCACGCCTGCTTTTATTACCAGTTCATAAACTTTTGCAACTATATCAAGAGATTCTTCGTCGCATCCCGAAACAATCTTTTTAATTGATGTTAAAGTATTCACTTTGTCTCCCGGGTTAATTCTTTCGGGTGAAAAGCCTACTTTAAAATCTTCAATAAATTTTAATCCTGAAATTTCTTCTAATATAGGAACACAATCATCTTCAGTTGCTCCGGGATAAACTGTTGATTCAAAAACAACGTAATCTCCCTTTTTTAAAATTTTAGCAACAGACTTTGTTGCGGAAAGAAGTGGAGTTAAATCCGGAAGATTATGAGAATCAATAGGTGTTGGAACTGCAACAATGTGAAAAGTAGCATCTCGTAAATCTTCAATTTTCGAAGTGTATTGAATATCACAATTTTTGAATGCTTCAGTTGGTAATTCTTCGCTTGGGTCAATATTGTTTTTCATCATTTCAACCCTGTCTTCTTTAATGTCAAATCCAATAACAGACATTTTTTTCGCGAATTCCAAAGCTATTGGTAAACCAACATATCCTAAACCAATCACCGAGAGTTTGGTTTCTTTATTAATGAGTTTGTTATAAATGTTCATTTTTAATGTTTTAATTTTTAAAATCGCAAATTTACATTTTAATTAATAACGTCAAAGAAAATTTATAAGTTTTTGATAAGGATTTACTTTTCTTGTGAATGTTGTTTCTCGTTACTCGTTTCTCGTAGTCTCTCCAAGCTCTTTTGCTCAGTTTGCCAATTGCCTACTTTTCCTTAATCCATTCCCTCGCATTCACAAATGCTTCAATCCAAGGTGCAACTTCATCATTCTTTCTGTCGTTTGGATAATTAGCCCATTGCCATGGAACAAATGCTCTTTCCAGATGTGGCATCATTGCAAGATGTCTTCCATCGTCTGAACAAATTGCTGCAGTTGCAAACTCAGAACCATTAGGATTTCCAGGGTATTTGTCATAAGTGTATTTCACCGGAATATTATAAGTTGATTCGTCATAAGGAAGTTCGAATTTTCCTTCTCCGTGAGCTACCCAAATTCCTAAACGACTTCCCACCATGCTTTTTAGCATAACAGATTCATTCTCTAAAATATCAACATTAATAAATCCTGATTCAAATTTTCCTGATTCGTTGTGAAGCATTTTTGGTTTTACTTCATGATTTTGATTAACCAATCCTAACTCAATTATTAACTGGCAACCATTACAAATTCCAAAACTTAAAGTATCATCACGTTCATAGAATTTCTTTATTGTATTATTTGCTTTTTCATTATAAAGAAAAGCTCCTGCCCAACCTTTTGCTGAACCAAGAACATCAGAATTAGAAAAACCACCTACGAAAACAATTAGGTTTATATCTTCTAAAGTTTCTCTTCCATTTATAAGGTCTGTCATGTGAACATCCTTAACATCAAAGCCCGCAAGATACATGGCATAAGCCATTTCTCTGTCACCGTTAACACCTTTTTCACGAATAATTGCTGCTTTTGTTCCTGTAGTTTGGCGACGTTTCATATCAATTCCAAACTGGGATGCTTTTCCGCTAAAGTTTTCGTTGAAATTGTATTTTAATTCCTGGACTTTAAAATTCTCATAACGTTCTAAAGCTAATTCATGACCGCATTGTTTTCTGTCTAATAGATAAGATGACTTATACCAAAGGTCGCGTAAAGAATTAATATCAAATTCGAAATTTTCAGCATCCTTTTTAATATTGAAATTTCTAGTGTCGTTAATCTTACCAATTTTATGATATTTGATTTCTTGATTTTTAAGAATATCTATTGTGTTTTCAGAATTCCTAACTTGAATAATAATACCGGGATTTTCACTAAAGAATAGTTTAACTATATCTTTCTCTGCAATTGAACTTAAATCCAGATTTAAACCAATATTATTATCAGCAAAAGTCATTTCTAAAAGTGCAGTTATAATTCCGCCTGCAGAGATATCATGACCTGAAAGGATTTTATCATCAAGAATTAATTCCTGAATACAATCGAATGTCTTGGCAAAATATTTTGTGTCAGAAACTGTTGGAGTTTCAGCTCCCATTTGATTTAAAATCTGTGAAAAACTACTGCCACCAAGTTTAAATTCATCAGATGAAAAATCAATATAAAGAATTGAAGAATCATTAACATCAGCTAATACTGGACTAATTACTTTTTTTACATCTTTTACTTCACCAACAGCTGAAATGATAACGGTTCCCGGAGAATAAACAACATCATCTTTGTATTTCTGTGCCATTGAAAGTGAATCTTTCCCTGTTGGAATATTAATCCCCAAGTCACATGCAAAATCACTCACAGCCTGAACAGCTTCATAAAGTCTTGCATCTTCGCCTTTGTTTTTTGCAGGCCACATCCAGTTTGCACTTAAAGAAATTCCTTTCAATCCATCATGAATCGGAGCCCAGATTACATTTGTCAAAGCTTCGGCAATTGATAGTTTTGAGCCATTTGTTGGACTAATTAATCCTGCAATTGGAGCATGACCTAAGGAAGTTGCAATTCCTTTTGTTCCTTGATAATCCATGCTAACAACACCAAGATTATTTAATGGAAGTTGAACTGTTCCGGCACATTGTTGTAAAGCAACTTTTCCTGTTACAGAGCGATCAACTTTGTTTGTCAACCAATCTTTACAAGCTACAGCTTCTAACTGAAGTACATCTTCAAGATAATTATAAAACTTTTCTGAATTATAATTTAGTTTTCCATAATCTTCTGAAATAGTTGAATCTTTCAATATTGTTTTTGGTGGTTTTCCAAAAAGATAATCAAGTTTCAAATCCATTGGATTTTCATCATTATCACCTTTGAATTTAAAATTCATGTCACCGGTAACTTCACCAACCACATATATTGGAGCTCTTTCACGCTCTGAAATGTTTTTTAGAAGCTCTATATCCATTTCATGTAAAATCAATCCCATTCGCTCCTGAGATTCATTTCCAATAATTTCTTTAGCAGATAGGCTAGGGTCACCAACAGGAAGTTTGTTGATGTCAATTTCTCCACCCATGTCTTCAACTAATTCAGACAGTGAATTGAGATGTCCACCAGCACCATGGTCATGAATCGAAACAATTGGATTTTTGTCTAATTCGGACATTGCTCTGATTGCATTAAGTACACGCTTTTGCATTTCAGGATTTGAACGCTGAACAGCATTTAGTTCAATGGCATTATCAAATTCACCGGTTGCAACAGAAGATACTGCTCCGCCACCCATTCCAATTCGATAATTGTCGCCACCCATCACAATGATTTTGTCACCTTTTTCAGGAATATCTTTTTTACTATCCTGATGTTTTGCAAAACCAACTCCACCTGCTTGCATGATTACTTTATCGTAGCCATATTTTTTTAAATCTTCGATATGCTCGAAAGTCAGAACGCTACCACAAATTAATGGTTGTCCAAATTTATTTCCAAAATCGCTGGCACCATTCGAGGCTTTAATAAGAATTTCTTCAGGGGTTTGATAAAGCCAATTTCTTTCCTTAGTTTTTTGTTCCCATGAACGTGTGTCTTCTAAACGTGGATAGGAAGTCATATAAACAGCAGTTCCGGCAATTGGTAAACTTGCTTTTCCGCCGCCCATTCTGTCACGGATTTCACCACCGGAACCGGTTGCAGCACCATTGAAAGGTTCAACAGTTGTTGGGAAATTATGAGTTTCGGCTTTTAATGAAATTACAGTGTCAATATCTTTTATTTTGAAAAAGTCGGCTGTGTCTTGAGATTCAGGAGCAAATTGTTCTGCTTTTGGTCCTTCAACAAAGGCTACATTATCTTTATAAGCTGAAACTAATCTATTTGGATTTTCTTTTGAAGTTTTTTTGATTAAAGAAAATAATGATTCTTTCTTTTCTTCACCATCAATAATAAAAGTTCCGTTGAAAATTTTGTGACGACAATGTTCAGAGTTTACCTGAGCAAAACCATAAACTTCGCTGTCAGTTAATTTTCTGCCAATCTTTTGGCTAACTTCATCTAAATATTGAACTTCATCAGGACTTAAAGCCAATCCTTCTTGCTGATTGTAGGCTTCAATATTTTCGATGAAAAGAATTGGTTCAGGTTTTTTATTAATAGTAAAAATGTCTTGAGTCAGTCTATTGTAAAATGCTTGAAGCATTGGGTCATAATCTGCTTTTTCGGAATCAACTTCAATAAACTCTTCAATTCTTCTTATCCCATCAATACCCATATTTTGCGTAATCTCAACCGCATTTGTACTCCATGGAGTTATCATTTCCTTTCTTGGTCCAATAAAAGAACCATCGATTTGTTTTAGTTCAAAAGCTTCCGCATCACCGAAAAGCCATGATAGTTTGTCAAGATTTTCTTTTGTTGATTCTTTATTAATCTCTACAACAAAAAATTGTTTTTTCCCTTTGAAGAATTGAATCATTCGGCTTAATTATTTATTTAAACACTTTTGGAATATCAGCACAAAGATATAAAATGTATATAGAATTTTACTTGATGAAATCTTTTGATTTTTCATAATATTATCAACAAAAAAAAGCCATCCCAAAATTGAGATGGCTTTTAATAATTTAATTATTTCCGCTTATTGAATAACCAATTTTTCAAGTTTGATAATGTCATTATTCATAAGTTTGATATAGTATATTCCTTTTGCGAAGTAAGAAACATCAAATTCTTTGATGTAACCTGATTTAACTCCAGTGAGTTTTTCATTGCTAATTATTTTTCCTTTTAAATCAATAATTTGTAGATTAAAGTTACCTTCTATTCCATTAATCAAAATCTTGAATAATCCTTTTGTTGGATTAGGTATTAAGGAAATTGAACTATTGTTATACTTATCATTAATCCCGGTGTCGTCTATTACTTCAACAATAATAGTATCACTCGCCATACATCCGTTACTATCAGTTACCTCAACATAATATGTATGAGTGCCTAAACCAACAACAGAAGCAAAAATTTGCCTTAGATGCACTAAGGACATATTGTCCCATAAATAGCTGGTAAAACCACTCCCTGCATCAAGTATAATGGCACCATTGCTATATTTTATTGTAGTATCAGTCCCAAGGTCAACAATTGGATTAGCAACGAATGTCAAACTAACTGTGTCTGTAGCCTTGCATCCTATACTATCGCTAACCATAAGCCATACTGTTTTCATACCCAAACCAAATCCAACAGTATCAACGGAAATGCTTTGAGTAGTGCTACTATCTGACCAGAAGTACAATAATCCAGGTGAAGCGTTTAGACTTATTGAATCATTAGCACAAATTATTGCATCGGGACCAATATTAACATTTATCCCGGGAAGAAATGTAACATCAATTGAATCAGTAGTAGAGCATCCATTACTGTTTGTTACTATTACCCAAAACAAATGAGTTCCAAGGCCATAACCGATAGAGTCAATTGAAATTATCTGGGTAGTGCTATTATTAGACCATAAGTAGCTATACCCCGCTCCTAAACCGACATTAAGAGTTTTTGAATTACCTCCGCAAATGTAAAGATTCGTACCCAAATTTATTATTGGTATTGAATCAAATGTCAGGCTTATGGTATCTCTACCAATAATTCCATATTGATTTTCAACTTCAACATAATAGCTTGCTGTTGAGCTGGTAGAAAATAATTGAGATGTTCCAAGTATTGTAGGATTTCCAACGGAATACCATTTATAAGTTACATTATACGGAGTATAAGAACCTGCATCAAATGTACACGAATCGCCTGAGCAAATGATTGTATCGTTTCCAAGATTAACAATTGGAGCTTCTGCTATACCAACATCATCAATGTCAACCCAATAGTTGCCAGTACTTCTAATTGTATTAAATGCTATTTTTATTTCTGTATTGGCAAAATTACCAATGGGCAAAATAACTGTATTCATTGAAGTGCTTGGCTGATGGTTAATCGAATCAATAGTGTAAAGAATACTGAAGCTGTTACCACAATTGGTGCTTATTAATACATTTAAGCTATCCCCATTCAAGATGGTGGCACCCCCTGAATAATTAGTAATTCTATATTTGAACGATAAATAAGTATTTGGAGTTATTGATGCAATTTTTTTATTGAAATTGGAAATTGCTGAATTTATTGTAGAATTTAAATTTGCCGATAGAGCTTTTGATGTTAAACCATGTGACCCAATATTGCTAACAGTGAAATTATTTCCTGTCCAGTTATAAGGTCCAGAATTGTTGAAGTTTTCCATGTGTGGTATGCCTATGGGATACTCAGTTGAAGTGTTTCCAATTATCGTATCATTACTATGATTTAAGTCAAAAGCAAGAGTAGGATAAACTTTGTAAGAGTAATTTCCGGGGCTTGTTGTATTTATAGCACCAACGGTTATGGTACCATTAAATGCAGGTGGTATACTAGGAATAATCGAACTAACATTAATTACTCCGCTAGGTGTATTTACAGTTGCCGTAATAGGTACATTTGTTTCGCTGTTTAAACCTAAACTCTTTACAACTACACGAATTGAATCACTAATACTTCCACACATGCTGTTGTTAGGTGAGATAAAATTTGTAATTAATAAGTCATGGGCGAGATAATTACGTTCATCTGCTCCCATATCAGGAGTTGTAAGGCTTCTTGTTTCGCCATCAATGTCTATAGTAATTCCAGGAATTGGATTACCTAGGTTATTCGGTGATGTATTAGTCAAATGAAGATTAGTATCGTTAGTAAATACAGGATTTTGTGAAATTGAATTATAACCAAGGTTTGTTGCAAAAGCTTTCCATGCATTAATATTAGTTGCATTACCCCAATAATATGCTAGATTTGTACCTGTCGAATATAAATTATTATAAGAGCATTCAGTTACCTTTGCAGGAAAAAATTGACCATTAAAATATATTGAATAGCCACTGCCTTGATTTGATATTATATTGTTTTTTATTTTTATGTTTGAAAACGCAGGATCATTTACAGATCCACTTACAAAAAGTGCCCGTGAATTACTTCCTCCTCCTTTTAGATTTATGCTGTTGTTATAGTAGTAGATATTATTGCCGTAACTACTATATATGCCATAGAGTATATTTGTAGTTGTTGAATTTGTTTGACAAATCATATTGTTTGATACAATAAATGGTTTTAATGCTGTACCCTTACACGAACCTAGCTCTATACCACGACCAGCAGTTGTGTAATTCATTATAATTTCGTTTTGTGATATCTCAGAATTAGAGTGTGATTGATTAAAATATATACATTTACCAGTAGTATTTGTGGCTCTGCTTGATATTTTATTTCTTCTCACGATAGTACTATCTGCGTATTTCATATATATTCCCTCTCTATAGAAATCAACAATAGTATTGTCTTCTATAAGGAAACCATTTATGTGATTTGAACTTGTACCATTTACGTATATTCCAAATCGCCCTCCTATTATTGTATTGTTGGTTATTTCAAGCTTATTACAGTCAGCAAAAGAACTGTGGCTATAAACATCTGAAGCAACAGCAATACCTCCACAATTTGAAGTGTTCATACTTGCATCAAGAATACAGTTTGATATCTTATTATTATTTGCATGATTCATAAGATGGATGCAATGCCCCCCAGAAGTATTTGATTGTATCACAATTTTAAAACTGTCTATATGAACATAATTTGCTGCATTTAGAAGAAATACCGCCCTGTCGGTTGATGTTGTATTACTATAAGTTAGTATTGTGTTAGCACCATGACCTTTAAATGTAATAGTGTTTGTTGGAGATGTACCAGTTATATATGGAACAATAATTTTCTCGTTAAAAGTTCCTGTATCAGCTTGAAAAACTACTGGTCCACAAATTCCATTTACTTGCATTGCATTAATTGCAGAGGAAAATGAATTGAAATCATAAGTTGTATCAGTTCCAATAGTATAAATTCCTGAAGCCAATGATGTTTTGAAATTATTAACAAACAAAGTGTCATTTAGACTATTTGGATCAGCTTGTCCATTTGGGTTAGTTGGCCAAGCTTTAATACTGTAAGTAATTCCATTAAGAAATGTATAGTTTCCTAATACAACTGTAGTGCTAGTATTAAAGGATATATTACCAGAGAAATTGACAGGGCTTTGTGCAACGCCATTTATAGTCCAATTAATTGCACAAGTGGTTAAATTTGATAGACCGTAGTTTTTTAAATCTACTTTCATTACTGAAATTGTGTTTGGACAGGGAGACACAGGTTCTACTAAATTCAGAATTCCAGCATCATTGTTATTAAGATTAAACTCATCGGCTCCGATATCAGGGCTTGTTGCATTCCTGTTCTCACCATCAAAGTCAGTTAAAATACCCGGAATAGGAGTACCTTGTCCGTTTATTGCAGAACTATTTAAATGAAGATCTGTAGCTGAAAGGAATCCGGGATTAATTGACAATGAATTTGAATCCTTGCCGCTTATTGTTTGCAATGCTGATAAGGATGTAGCATTTGTTCCCCAGTAGGCTAAAGTATTCCCAGTAGAGTAAATTACATTATAATCAGATGCTGATACATTTGCCGGTGTTTGTATCCTCATACTTACTCCACCTACTTGGTTTGCAAAAATATTATTCTTGAAAATTTCACCAATTAAATTTGATGCAATATTAGTTTGTAATAATCCTAGACTTCCAGTATTAACACCAGTAATATTAATAGAATTGTAATAATACTTGGTGTTATCAGAGTTGTATGCATAAATTCCATGACTTGAACTTGTACCAGTGTATATGCTAATAAAATTATTAGAAACTAATCCTGAACCTGAAGTACTGGATGTTGAATAATAGTTACACCTATTTGTATAAATGCCATAAGCGTAAGTAGTAGGGGATAGATTAATATTATTCCCAGATATGCTAAATTTATTGAAGCAATAGGAACAGTAAATTCCATAGTAATTAGTGCCTATTCCATCATGTATGAAGTTATTTAATATTTGAATAGAATCCTGTCGATATGCATAAATCCCATAACGTTTAAAACCATGGATTTCATTATTAATAATTAAGCTAGATATATTAAGATTATAATTGCTAAGACCATTAAGATAAAATCCATAATAGCCCCCATCCAAATTATTGTTTTGATAAGAATTAAAATGATTTTGAGTAGTATTATCATAAATACACCTGGAATTAGATGATGATGTACAGGCACTATAAATCTTATTACCAATTATGGTGTTATAATGAGCTCCATTAATCAATTCTATTCCTGTTGCATGTTCCAGACTATTGTTTGCTTTTATTGTCATATCTTTAATTGTCACATAATCTGCACCATTAAGTCTTATTGTCCAGTTATCACCGGAGCCGATAGATGTATATTGAATAGTGACATCTGTATAGTTTCCGGAAAGCGATTTTAATGTTATTGTATTAATTGATGAGGAACCAGGTATATCAAAAATTGTTAGTTGTTCATTGTAGGTTGCTGAGGCAACATTAAATATTATCGGACCACAAATACCATTAGAATATAAAGAATTAAAAGCATCGGTAAATGAACTGAAGTCGTAAGTTGTGTCAGGTCCAATAGTATAGGTTCCAGTAGGTAGGGCTGTTTGAATTCCATATTTAAATATTGTATCATTACTGTTTTTTTGATCAGCAAAACCATTAGGTAAGGATGACCATATTTTCATATTGTAATTAATTCCGTTAGAAAAAGTGTAACTACCCAGATTAATTGTGGTATCATTACCAGTAAGAAGACTTCCAGTATAATTTAAAGTGGATTGTAAAACTCCATTAATTGACCAGTTAATTTTGCAACTATCTAAACTTGTCAGTCCGAAATTTTTCAAAGTCACAATAATATTTGTATTTGAACCCGGACAAGGAGTAAAAGGTTCATCGAGAGATGTAATTCCTGCATCGTTATTTCTTAAGGTAAATTCATCAGCTCCAATGTCTGGAGATGTTGCATTTCGATTTTCTCCATCAATATCTGTAGTAATTCCGGTTATCGGAGTTCCCCTTCCATTTATTATTGAATCATTCAGATGTAAATCTGAGTTTGATGCAAATATCGGGTTGACCGATAATGAATATTGGTCTTTACTATTAGCAATTTTCAATGAACTTAAATCTGCAATATTTGCTGTCCAATATCCTATATAAGAACCTGAACTATAGTAATTGTTGTAATTAGATGAAATAATTGCTGTTGGAGTATTAATGTAATATGAATAACCACCTCCCGTATTAACAAATATATTGTTCTTAATAGTTTGGTTAGACCCTTGTGTTTGAGAAAAGGCTTGAGAGTTAGAATATTCACCTATAAGTTTGATAGAGTTATACACAATATCGACGTAAGTAGCATTGATTAGGTAAATGCCATACCAATTGTTAGTGCCAGTACCTGTAATGCTTATGAAATTATTAATTATTTTATTAGGATTAGTTGATGTGCCATTGAAGTTATTAATATATAAACCATAATGAGTTGATGTTCCATGAATATTAATCTTATTACCTGATAATTTTATATTGCTACAATAGTAAAATCGACCACCATAAACAGATACTGATGTGGGGCGGTTTTCTATGACATTATTTTTGAATTCAATTGAATCCTGATTATATATATATCCTCCATAATAATAGTAGTCTTTCATAATATTATTATTTATTATGTTACCAACTTCTCTATCGATATTGCTCGTCCCTCGCAAATAAATGCTATAAAAACCTCCTGTTATTTCATTATTTGTTATTTCATTGAAGTTATCAGAAGAATTTGATGAATAAATACCTGCACATGAATTAGTAGTTGAAGTTATTGAAGCTATAATTTTGTTAAAAGAGATAGTATTGTAGTTGGCACCATTTTTTAACTCAACAACTCTACCATATGTAGCTCCTAAAGCTTTTAAGGTCATGTATTTAAAACTTATAAATTTTGATGAGTTTAATTCTAATGTGAAGCTACCGCTTGAGTTAACTGAATTATATTGAAGAATTACATCGTCGGGATTTGTTGATGCTGATTTAAAAGTTATGGTATTGACACTTGATGTTCCATATATCTCCCCAAATGATACTTGTTCATTATAAGTGCCACTGGCAACATTAAAGATAACAGGACCACAAACACCACTTGATGCTATGTAAGCTACAGCCTCATTAAATGAATTGAAGTTTGAACCGCTTGTTGGATTTGCTGAATTAATAGTATATGTTCCAATCGCAGCAGCTCGAACATTTGGGGCTAATGTAGTATCATTAGAGTGTTCTGGATCGGTAAATCCATTTGGTAATGATGTCCAAGCCTTGAAATTATAAGATGTGCTTCCAACAAAATTATGGTTACCTAGAGTAATTGAAGTGGTTTGACCTAGGGCTAAAGCTCCTGTCCAATTTTGTGTTGAACCTTGAGTAACTCCATTTACTGACCAATTAATATTTGTCGATGTTAAAGTATTTGTTCCATAGTTTTTTAAATCTGCTGTAACACTAATAAGACCGGGGAAAGGTGGAAAGGAGGTAAATTGTAACATTCCTATATTGTTAGGAAGGTTTAATGAACCAGTAATATTAATGTCATCAAATGTTATTCCATCGGTAGATGTTGTGGAAGTTGACATATAATTGTCATACTGAGAGAATTTTATCTGAAATGTGCTGGTTATTGTTTGACTATTAGCTGTTATAGCAGAGTCAATGTCAATATTCCCAAAATGTACCCATGTCCCATTTGTCCACGAACTTGGTGTTAAGGATACAATTTTTATCCATGAAGCAGTATTAGCTCCTCTTATATAAACTGCATCTTCAGTACTTGTTTCATCTCCATGATCCATTGCCCAAAAATCAAGCACAAGATTTGTTATTGCTGAATAATTTTGTAATTGAAGTGTTGCTATTGCTTCATTAAGCGAATTTGTTCCATTACTTGAACAGTCAAGGGTTAAAGCTGCGCTTCCTGTTTTATAGTAACCTAATCCTGCATTTAACCTTAATCTACCAATAGCTGTTTTATTATAACTCCAGTATGACGAACCATTAATTGATGGTGTTGTTGATGTAAAAGTTTTTGTTGGACCAATATTTTCAAATGATTCAGTCCATGGTAGCGCAATTTGTGATTTTACACTAAATGCAAGAATAATTAATATTATACTAATAAAATATTTTAAGCTTGCTAAATTTTTCATATGCGAGTAATTGATACCCGTCCAAAATAGTGTGTCTGTAACCAAAAAAGTTTCCAACAATT